>NZ_CAOLGM010000016.1:0-49606 GCF_948475835.1 uncultured Escherichia sp.
CTACCAACACAACGCTCTGCCCGCCATTACCGGTCATATTTGCGATCACCAGTGCCAATACAACTGTACCCGCCTGGATTACGACAGTGCGCTGAATATCCGCGAACTGAAAAAAGTCGCGCTGGAAAAAGGTTGGGATGAATATAAGCAACGCTGGCACAAACCCGCCGGTTCTGGTTCACGCCATCCGGTTGCCGTGATTGGTGCAGGTCCGGCGGGTCTGGCAGCAGGTTACTTCCTTGCCAGAGCGGGCCATCCGGTTACGCTGTTTGAACGCGAAGCCAATGCTGGCGGCGTGGTGAAAAATATCATTCCTCAGTTCCGTATTCCTGCAGAGTTAATTCAGCACGATATCGATTTTGTTGCCGCTCACGGCGTGAAATTTGAGTATGGCTGCTCACCCGATTTGACCGTTGAACAGTTAAAAAATCAGGGCTTCCACTATGTTCTGATTGCCACCGGCACTGATAAAAATAGCGGTGTGAAACTGGCGGGCGACAACCAAAATGTCTGGAAATCACTCCCCTTCCTGCGTGAATACAACAAGGGTACAGCGCTCAAGCTGGGCAAACATGTGGTCGTTGTCGGGGCGGGTAACACCGCAATGGACTGCGCTCGTGCGGCGTTACGCGTTCCAGGCGTAGAAAAAGCAACGATCGTTTACCGTCGTTCACTGCAAGAGATGCCCGCATGGCGCGAAGAGTATGAAGAAGCGTTGCACGACGGCGTGGAGTTCCGTTTCCTGAATAATCCGGAATGTTTCGATGCTGATGGCACCTTAACCTTGCGCGTTATGTCGCTTGGCGAACCCGATGAGAAAGGTCGTCGCCGTCCGGTTGAAACCAACGAAACAGTAACACTGCATGTAGACAGCCTGATCACCGCCATCGGTGAACAGCAGGATACTGAAGCCCTGAATGCGATGGGCGTACCGCTGGACAAAAACGGCTGGCCAGACGTCGACCATAATGGCGAAACTCGTCTGACTGACGTCTTTATGATCGGCGACGTACAGCGCGGACCATCCTCCATTGTCGCTGCTGTCGGAACCGCGCGTCGGGCGACCGATGCCATCCTTAGTCGGGAAAATATCCGTTCCCACCAGAACAATAAATACTGGAACAACGTCAATCCGGCGGAAATCTATCAACGTAAAGGCGATATCTCTATCACGCTGGTGAACAGTGACGATCGTGATGCGTTTGTCGCGCAGGAAGCCGCTCGCTGCCTCGAATGTAACTACGTTTGCAGCAAGTGTGTGGATGTCTGCCCGAACCGCGCCAACGTCTCCATTGCGGTCCCAGGCTTCCAGAACCGTTTCCAGACGCTGCACCTCGACGCTTACTGTAACGAATGCGGCAACTGCGCTCAGTTCTGTCCGTGGAACGGTAAACCGTACAAAGACAAAATCACCGTCTTCAGCCTGTCGCAAGACTTTGATAACAGCAGCAACCCAGGCTTCCTGGTGGAAGATTGTCGGGTACGCGTACGTCTGAATAACCAAAGCTGGGTGCTGAACATCGACAGCGAAGGCCAGTTCGACAACGTACCACCGGAGCTGAACGATATGTGCCGCATCATCAGCCATGTCCACCAGCATCATCATTATCTGCTGGGCCGCGTGGAGGTGTAATCATGTTGATTCTGAAGAATGTCACCGCAGTACAGTTACACCCGGCGAAAGTGCAGGAAGGCGTTGATATCGCCATCGAAAATGATGTGATTGTCGCTATCGGCGATGCCCTGACGCAACGCTACCCCGATGCCAGCTACAAAGAGATGCATGGTCGGATTGTGATGCCGGGAATTGTCTGCTCGCACAACCATTTTTACTCGGGGCTTTCCCGCGGAATTATGGCAAACATCGCCCCCTGCCCGGATTTCATCTCAACGCTGAAAAATCTCTGGTGGCGGCTCGATCGCGCCCTTGATGAAGAGTCGCTCTATTACAGCGGGCTGATTTGTTCCCTGGAAGCGATTAAGAGCGGATGTACATCGGTTATCGATCACCATGCCTCTCCGGCGTATATCGGCGGGTCGCTCTCCACATTGCGCGACGCATTTTTAAAAGTTGGCCTGCGCGCGATGACCTGTTTTGAAACTACTGACCGTAACAACGGCATCAAAGAGTTGCAGGAAGGTGTAGAAGAAAACATCCGCTTCGCCCGTCAGATTGATGAGGCGAAGAAAGCAGCAACCGAGCCGTATCTGGTGGAAGCACATATCGGTGCTCACGCGCCGTTTACCGTGCCAGATGCCGGTCTGGAGATGCTACGTGAAGCCGTGAAAGCCACAGGCCGTGGTTTGCATATTCACGCTGCGGAAGACCTTTACGACGTTTCCTACAGTCACCACTGGTACGGCAAAGACCTGCTGGCACGACTGGCGCAATTCGATCTCATCGATAGCAAAACGCTGGTCGCTCATGGGCTTTACTTGTCGAAAGATGACATCACCCTACTCAATCAGCGCGATGCGTTCCTGGTGCATAACGCCCGTTCAAACATGAACAACCATGTCGGCTACAACCATCACCTTAGCGACATCCGCAATCTGGCGTTGGGAACGGACGGCATTGGTTCGGACATGTTTGAAGAGATGAAATTTGCCTTCTTTAAACATCGCGATGCGGGTGGTCCGCTGTGGCCTGACAGTTTTGCCAAAGCCCTGACTAATGGCAACGAACTGATGAGCCGCAACTTTGGCGCGAAATTTGGGCTTCTGGAAGCCGGTTACAAAGCTGATTTAACCATTTGCGATTACAACTCGCCGACGCCGCTGCTGGCAGACAATATCGCCGGGCATATCGCTTTCGGTATGGGCTCAGGCAGCGTTCACAGCGTAATGGTCAATGGTGTGATGGTCTATGAAGACCGTCAGTTTAACTTCGATTGCGATTCCATTTATGCACAAGCCAGAAAAGCCGCTGCCAGTATGTGGCGTCGGATGGATGCGCTGGCATAAATGACAGATGCCCTCTTCCCGCAGGGAAGAGGGTTAAATAAGGAAAGAAGATGATTGAACAATTTTTCAGGCCCGACTCTGTCGAACAGGCGCTGGAACTGAAGCGCCGCTACCAGGATGAAGCCGTCTGGTTCGCCGGGGGCAGCAAACTCAATGCTACACCAACCCGTACCGATAAAAAGATTGCCATTTCCTTACAGGATCTGGAACTGGACTGGGTTGACTGGGATAACGGTGCACTGCGGATTGGCGCAATGTCTCGCTTGCAGCCACTGCGTGATGCGCGATTTATTCCTGCAGCGCTGCGTGAAGCCCTCGGTTTTGTTTACTCACGCCATGTTCGTAATCAGTCGACCATTGGTGGTGAAATCGCCGCCCGCCAGGAAGAGTCGGTGCTGCTTCCCGTCCTGTTGGCACTGGATGCTGAACTGGTTTTTGGCAACGGCGAAACGCTGTCAATCGAGGACTACCTGACCTGCCCATGCGATCGCCTGCTAACCGAAATTATCATTAAAGATCCGTATCGCACCTGTGCGACCCGCAAAATTAGCCGTTCTCAGGCAGGTTTAACCGTCGTGACGGCAGCCGTTGCAATGACAGACCACGACGGTATGCGAATTGCGCTGGATGGCGTCGCCAGTAAAGCACTGCGTCTGCATGATGTCGAAAAACAAAATCTGGAAGGCAATGCACTTGAACAGGCTGTCGCCAACGCCATTTTCCCGCAGGAAGATTTGCGGGGCAGCGTGGCCTATAAACGCTATATCTCGGGAGTTCTGGTAGCCGACCTGTATGCCGACTGCCAACAGGCTGAGGAGGAAGCCGTATGATCATCCACTTTACTTTAAATGGCGCGCCTCAGGAGCTAACCGTTAACCCAGGCGAAAACGTGCAAAAGCTGTTGTTTAACATGGGAATGCACTCTGTACGCAACAGTGATGATGGCTTCGGGTTTGCTGGTTCTGACGCAATAATCTTTAACGGTAATATCGTTAACGCGTCCTTGCTTATTGCCGCACAGTTAGAGAAGGCAGATATTCGTACCGCAGAATCTCTGGGCAAATGGAACGAGTTAAGTCTGGTTCAACAGGCAATGGTTGATGTTGGCGTGGTGCAGTCTGGTTATAACGATCCAGCTGCAGCTCTGATTATCACCGATCTTCTCGATCGCATCGCCGCACCTACCCGCGAAGAGATCGACGACGCGCTTTCTGGTTTGTTCAGCCGCGATGCTGGCTGGCAGCAATACTATCAGGTCATTGAACTGGCGGTTGCACGTAAAAATAATCCGCAGGCCACCATTGATATCGCTCCGACTTTCCGTGACGACCTAGAAGTCATTGGTAAGCATTATCCTAAAACTGATGCCGCGAAAATGGTGCAGGCGAAACCCTGCTATGTTGAAGACCGCGTAACGGCTGACGCCTGCGTCATTAAAATGTTACGTAGCCCACACGCTCACGCACTGATTACTCATCTGGATGTCAGCAAAGCTGAAGCCTTACCGGGCGTCGTTCACGTTATTACTCACCTGAATTGCCCGGATATCTACTATACCCCGGGTGGTCAGAGCGCACCGGAACCGTCACCGCTTGACCGCCGTATGTTCGGCAAGAAAATGCGTCACGTCGGCGATCGTGTTGCTGCGGTCGTCGCAGAAAGTGAAGAAATTGCGCTCGAAGCACTGAAGCTCATCGACGTTGAATATGAAGTGCTTAAGCCGGTAATGTCGATCGACGAAGCAATGGCGGAAGATGCGCCTGTCGTGCACGATGAACCGGTGGTGTATGTTGCTGGTGTGCCAGATACTCTGGAAGACGATAACAGCCATGCAGCCCAGCGCGGCGAGCATATGATCATCAACTTCCCGATCGGTTCTCGCCCTCGCAAAAATATCGCCGCCAGTATTCATGGTCATATTGGCGATATGGACAAAGGCTTTGCCGATGCCGATGTGATCATTGAGCGAACCTATAACTCAACGCAGGCACAGCAGTGCCCGACTGAAACACATATCTGCTTTACCCGGATGGACGGCGATCGTCTGGTTATCCACGCCTCCACCCAGGTACCATGGCACTTACGCCGCCAGGTCGCGCGCCTCGTGGGCATGAAACAGCATAAAGTTCATGTCATTAAAGAGCGAGTTGGCGGCGGTTTTGGTTCCAAACAGGACATCCTGCTGGAAGAAGTGTGCGCCTGGGCAACCTGCGTGACCGGGCGTCCGGTACTGTTCCGCTACACCCGTGAAGAAGAGTTTATTGCTAACACCTCTCGTCACGTCGCGAAAGTCACCGTCAAACTGGGAGCGAAAAAAGATGGTCGCCTGACGGCAGTGAAGATGGATTTCCGCGCCAACACTGGCCCTTACGGCAACCACTCACTCACCGTACCGTGTAACGGACCGGCGCTGTCGCTGCCGTTATATCCGTGCGATAACGTCGATTTCCAGGTCACCACCTACTACAGCAACATTTGCCCAAATGGTGCTTATCAGGGTTATGGCGCACCGAAAGGTAACTTCGCTATCACCATGGCATTAGCGGAACTGGCTGAACAGTTACAGATCGACCAACTGGAAATTATCGAACGTAACCGGGTACACGAAGGGCAAGAGCTGAAAATTCTCGGTGCAATCGGTGAAGGTAAAGCGCCGACCTCCGTTCCTTCCGCCGCCAGCTGTGCACTGGAAGAGATCCTGCGTCAGGGTCGCGAGATGATCCAATGGTCGTCACCGAAACCGCAAAATGGTGACTGGCACATCGGTCGCGGCGTCGCCATTATCATGCAGAAATCGGGTATCCCGGATATCGATCAGGCTAACTGCATGATCAAACTGGAATCGGACGGCACCTTTATCGTTCATTCTGGCGGTGCGGATATTGGTACTGGTCTGGATACTGTAGTGACGAAACTGGCAGCAGAAGTGCTGCACTGCCCACCGCAGGACGTGCATGTTATCTCCGGTGATACCGATCATGCGTTGTTTGATAAAGGCGCATATGCCTCGTCCGGTACTTGCTTCTCAGGTAACGCGGCGCGTTTGGCAGCGGAAAATCTGCGGGAGAAAATTCTGTTCCACGGCGCGCAAATGTTGGGTGAGGCAGTGGCAGATGTTCAACTGGCAACGCCGGGCGTCGTGCGCGGCAAGAAAGGCGAAGTCAGCTTCGGGGATATTGCTCATAAAGGCGAAACCGGCACCGGCTTTGGTTCACTGGTGGGAACTGGCAGTTATATCACGCCTGATTTCGCCTTCCCGTATGGCGCAAACTTCGCTGAAGTTGCCGTCAACACGCGTACGGGTGAAATCCGCCTGGATAAATTCTACGCCTTGCTGGACTGCGGTACACCGGTCAACCCGGAATTAGCATTGGGACAAATCTACGGTGCTACCCTGCGAGCTATCGGCCACAGTATGAGCGAAGAGATCATTTATGACGCCGAAGGTCACCCGTTAACGCGTGATTTACGCAGTTACGGCGCACCGAAAATTGGTGACATTCCGCGTGATTTCCGCGCTGTGCTGGTGCCGAGCGACGATAAAGTCGGCCCGTTCGGGGCGAAATCGATCTCGGAAATCGGTGTAAATGGCGCAGCTCCGGCGATTGCTACCGCAATTCACGATGCATGCGGCATCTGGTTACGCGAATGGCATTTCACACCGGAGAAAATACTCACTGCGCTGGAAAAAATATAAATAATAAATGGCCGCTTCGGCGGCCTGTTTCTCTGTTTGGACGATGACTAAATAGTGACTGCGAAAATGAGATAAGCCGTTCTCAAGGCGTCCTGCGCCCCAAATTCGTGGGAATTTATTTTACTAATTCAGATGATCAAATTTACTTTAAAAGGAGTGAAGGGATGTCTGATATAAACAATGCAGGTTCTGACCTTATATTTGAACTGGAGGATCGCCCTCCCTTTCATCAGGCTCTCGTTGGTGCCATTACCCATCTGTTGGCAATTTTCGTTCCGATGGTAACCCCCGCGTTAATCGTGGGGGCGGCCTTACAGCTTTCCGCTGAAACAACTGCCTATCTTGTTTCTATGGCGATGATCGCCTCTGGTATTGGTACCTGGTTACAAGTAAACCGCTACGGCATCGTCGGTTCTGGCCTACTCTCAATTCAGTCAGTCAATTTTTCATTTGTTACGGTCATGATTGCGCTGGGCAGCAGCATGAAAAGCGACGGTTTTCACGAAGAGTTAATCATGTCGTCGCTTCTCGGCGTCTCCTTCGTTGGCGCATTTCTGGTTGTCGGATCTTCATTTATCTTGCCCTATTTACGTCGGGTTATTACGCCTACCGTCAGCGGTATTGTGGTACTGATGATCGGCTTAAGCCTGATTAAAGTCGGCATTATCGATTTTGGTGGAGGATTTGCAGTCAAAAGCAGCGGTACGTTCGGCAATTACGAACATCTCGGCGTTGGTTTATTGGTTTTAATTGTGGTGATCGGCTTTAACTGCTGTCGCAGTCCGTTGCTACGCATGGGAGGGATCGCCATTGGGCTATGTGTCGGCTATATCGCATCGTTATGCCTGGGCATGGTGGATTTCAGCAGTATGCGCAATTTGCCGTTAATCACCATCCCGCATCCGTTCAAATACGGCTTTAGTTTTAGCTTCCATCAGTTCCTGGTGGTTGGCACGATTTATCTGCTTAGCGTGCTGGAAGCAGTCGGCGATATCACCGCCACGGCAATGGTTTCCCGCCGACCCATTCAGGGAGAAGAGTATCAGTCCCGACTGAAAGGCGGCGTGCTGGCAGACGGTCTGGTTTCTGTTATCGCCTCCGCTGTCGGGTCATTACCCTTAACCACGTTTGCGCAAAATAATGGGGTTATTCAGATGACTGGCGTCGCTTCACGTTATGTCGGGCGAACCATCGCGGTAATGCTGGTTATCCTCGGTTTGTTTCCGATGATTGGCGGCTTCTTCACGACCATTCCCTCGGCAGTTCTGGGAGGCGCAATGACGTTGATGTTTTCCATGATTGCCATCGCTGGGATTCGCATAATCATCACCAACGGTTTAAAGCGCCGAGAAACACTTATTGTCGCCACTTCTTTAGGTTTAGGACTTGGCGTCTCCTACGATCCCGAAATTTTTAAAATATTGCCAGCCTCTATTTATGTACTAGTTGAAAACCCTATTTGTGCTGGCGGGTTAACTGCGATTTTATTAAATATTATCCTCCCTGGTGGCTACCGACAGGAAAACGTTCTGCCTGGTATTACCTCAGCGGAAGAGATGGATTAACAGTAAAGGAGTCAATGATGTCAGGAGAACACACGTTGAAAGCGGTACGAGGCAGTTTTATTGATGTCACCCGTACGGTCGATAACCCGGAAGAGATTGCCTCTGCGCTGCGGTTTATTGAGGATGGTTTATTACTCATTAAACAGGGAAAAGTGGAATGGTTTGGCGAATGGGAAGACGGAAAGCATCAAATTCCTGACACTATTCGCGTGCGCGACTATCGCGGCAAACTGATAGTACCGGGCTTTGTCGATACACATATCCATTATCCGCAAAGTGAAATGGTGGGGGCCTATGGTGAACAATTGCTGGAGTGGTTGAATAAACACACCTTCCCTACTGAACGTCGTTATGAGGATTTAGAGTACGCCCGCGAAATGTCGGCATTCTTCATCAAGCAGCTTTTACGTAACGGAACCACCACGGCGCTGGTGTTTGGCACTGTTCATCCGCAATCTGTTGATGCGCTGTTTGAAGCCGCCAGTCATATCAATATGCGTATGATTGCCGGTAAGGTGATGATGGACCGCAACGCACCGGATTATCTGCTCGACACTGCCGAAAGCAGCTATCACCAAAGCAAAGAACTGATTGAACGCTGGCACAAAAATGGTCGTCTGCTATATGCGATTACGCCACGCTTCGCCCCGACCTCATCTCCTGAACAGATGGCGATGGCGCAACGCCTGAAAGAAGAATATCCGGATACGTGGGTACATACCCATCTCTGTGAAAACAAAGATGAAATTGCCTGGGTGAAATCGCTTTATCCTGACCATGATGGTTATCTGGATGTTTACCATCAGTACGGCCTGACCGGTAAAAACTGTGTCTTTGCTCACTGCGTCCATCTCGAAGAAAAAGAGTGGGATCGTCTCAGCGAAACCAAATCCAGCATTGCTTTCTGTCCGACCTCCAACCTTTACCTCGGCAGCGGCTTATTCAACTTGAAAAAAGCATGGCAGAAGAAAGTTAAAGTGGGCATGGGAACGGATATCGGTGCCGGAACCACTTTCAACATGCTGCAAACGCTGAACGAAGCCTACAAAGTATTGCAATTACAAGGCTATCGCCTCTCGGCATATGAAGCGTTTTACCTGGCCACGCTCGGCGGAGCGAAATCTCTGGGCCTTGACGATTTGATTGGCAACTTTTTACCTGGCAAAGAGGCTGATTTCGTGGTGATGGAACCCACCGCCACTCCGCTACAGCAGCTGCGCTATGACAACTCTGTTTCTTTAGTCGACAAATTGTTCGTGATGATGACGTTGGGCGATGACCGTTCGATCTACCGCACCTACGTTGATGGTCGTCTGGTGTACGAACGCAACTAATAATAAAACTTTAACATCCTCGTGAGGACATCATTATGTCTGGAGACATCCTACAAACACCGGACGCACCAAAGCCACAGGGCGCGCTGGATAATTATTTTAAAATTACCGCTCGTGGCAGTACCGTTCGTCAGGAAGTACTGGCTGGCTTAACGACCTTTCTGGCCATGGTTTATTCCGTTATCGTCGTTCCGGGAATGCTGGGCAAAGCAGGTTTTCCTCCCGCAGCTGTGTTTGTTGCCACCTGTCTGGTCGCGGGCTTCGGCTCGTTGCTGATGGGGTTGTGGGCCAATTTGCCAATGGCGATTGGTTGTGCGATTTCCTTGACGGCATTTACCGCATTCAGTCTGGTACTCGGGCAACAAATTAGCGTTCCTGTCGCACTGGGCGCGGTCTTTCTGATGGGCGTCATCTTCACCGCTATTTCCGTAACCGGTGTGCGTACCTGGATCTTACGTAATTTACCGATGGGTATCGCTCACGGTACAGGTATCGGTATCGGCCTGTTTCTGCTGCTGATTGCTGCTAACGGTGTGGGTATGGTTATCAAAAACCCGATTGAAGGCTTGCCAGTGGCGCTCGGTGCGTTTACCTCCTTCCCGGTGATGATGAGCTTGCTGGGGCTGGCGGTCATCTTCGGTCTGGAGAAGTGCCGCGTACCCGGCGGGATCTTGTTGGTGATTATCGCAATTTCGATTATCGGCTTAATCTTTGACCCAGCGGTGAAATACCACGGTCTGGTGGCGATGCCAAGTCTGACTGGCGAAGATGGTAAGTCTCTGATTTTCAGCCTCGATATTATGGGCGCACTCCAGCCAACCGTACTTCCGAGTGTACTGGCATTGGTGATGACCGCAGTGTTCGACGCCACTGGCACCATCCGTGCCGTCGCCGGTCAGGCGAATTTGTTGGATAAAGACAACCAGATCATCAACGGCGGCAAAGCCCTGACCAGTGACTCAGTAAGTTCAATATTCTCCGGTCTGGTGGGCGCAGCGCCCGCAGCGGTTTATATCGAATCAGCGGCAGGAACCGCCGCCGGGGGTAAAACAGGGTTGACCGCAACCGTAGTGGGGGCGTTATTCCTGCTGATTCTGTTCTTATCACCGCTGTCATTTTTGATCCCTGGTTACGCCACTGCACCCGCTCTGATGTACGTGGGTTTGCTGATGTTAAGTAACGTCTCGAAGCTGGATTTCAATGATTTTATTGACGCTATGGCTGGCCTGGTGTGTGCCGTGTTCATCGTTCTGACTTGTAATATCGTTACCGGTATTATGCTGGGCTTTGTGACACTGGTCGTAGGCCGCGTCTTTGCACGCGAATGGCAAAAGCTGAATATTGGTACGGTGATCATTACTGCCGCACTGGTCGCATTTTACGCGGGTGGTTGGGCAATCTAATAGATTCTCCGCGCCTTTCAGCGCGGAGATTTCTTTCACAGAGGATTCTCACCGCTGGCAACAATACGCTGCTGGCGGACTCGCCTGAGTTCTCTTTCAGTAAGCAACTGCAGCGCCTGTGTTGGGCAAGATTCAACGCAGGCTGGCCCCTCTTCCCGCTGTTCACAGAGATCGCATTTCACGATTTGTTGCCGGGTATCCCCCGGCAAAGACTGAATGGTGATCATTCCAAACGGGCACGCACTGACGCAACTCTGACAGCCAATACAACGGGCAGAATTGGTCTGCACCACCTGCTCGCCCATCGTCAGCGCCCCCACGGGGCAAGCGCCAACACAAGGGGCGTTTTCACACTGATGGCACATCACCGGCGCACTGATGCTGTCCAGTCGCTGTACCTTCAGCCGGGGTAAAAAGACATCGGCATTCAACTCCTGTTCTGAAGGGTGAGCGACCACACAGGCTACTTCACAAGTACGGCAGCCAATACAGTCAGCCGGATTAACGATAATTAACGATTTCATCACGATGCCTTCGTATCAAACAGAGTTAACATATCGCGCGCCGCCTGCCTTCCTGCGGCCATTGCAGTGACAACCAGATCCGCGCCATGAACTGCATCACCACCAGCAAAGACTTTTTTCAGATGCGTCTGGGTAGGTAAATACCCGACGTCACCGGTTTGAATCAGGCCCCATTTATCGAGTTTAATTCCGCTGCCCTGCAACCACGGCATGGCATGCGCCTGGAAACCAAAGGCCATAATCAGAACATCGGCGGGCAATTCAAACTCTGAACCCGCTACCGGACGAGGACGACGGCGACCATCCGGCCCCGGCTCACCCATGGCGGTACGAATCAGGCCCACCGCAGTTAAACGCCCATCTTCGTCACAAGCGATATATTGCGGTTGAACATTGAACTGAAACTCGACACCTTCCTCGCGCGCATTAACCACCTCTTTGCGCGAGCCCGGCATACTGACTTCATCACGACGATACGCGCAGGTCACGCTGGCAGCATTGAGGCGAATGGAAGTCCGCAAACAATCCATTGTCGTATCGCCACCGCCCAATACCACGACTCGCTTACCTTCCACGTCCGTCAGCGGATACTCTTCAGACTCCGGCAATCCCATGAGCTGGCGGGTATGGGCAGTCAGGAACGGTAGAGCCTGAATGACACCGGGTGCATCTTCATGCGGCAGATCTGCTCGCATCATCCCGTAAGTCCCCACGCCGATGAAAACTGCATCATATTCAGAAGTTAAATCGCTAAAGGTAATATCGCGGCCAATTTCACAGTTAAGATGAAAGTCGATTCCCATTGCGGTGAATATCTCTCGCCGCTGGCTTAATACCGTTTTATCGAGTTTGAAATGAGGAATGCCAAAAGTCAGCATACCGCCAATTTCTGGATGGCGATCAAAGACATCAACCTGAACTCCCGCGCGCGCCAGAATATCAGCACACCCTAACCCTGCTGGCCCAGCGCCAATCACCGCCACTTTTTCGCTACGGGGAACAACTTTGCTGACCTCGGGACGACAGCCCATCGCCAGCGCGGTATCGGTGATGTAGCGTTCCAGATTACCGATAGAGACTGCGCCAGAGTGATCTTTCAAAGTACATGCGCCTTCACAAAGACGGTCCTGTGGGCATACCCTGCCGCAGATTTCTGGTAAGGAACTGGTCTGGTGGCAAAGTTCTGCCGCTTCAATAATCTTTCCTTCCTGTACCAGACGGATGTAATCCGGAATAGCGTTATGCAGCGGGCAATGCCAGTTGCAGTTAGCTTTTTCGGCACAATAAACACAGCGGTCACTCTCATAAGTCGCTTGTTGTGGATCCAGCCCGCAATATATTTCGCCAAAGTGGGTTTTCCGTTCACTCGCTGAAATTTTATCTGCGCCTTTACGCGAGTTAACGGGGAGCAACGCTGCACTGCGAGATGGCTGAGCGTCTGATGACGCTTTTCCTGCTGCCGTTTTGCGCTGGCGGGCCACCTTTATCTGCTGTAACCCTTTATCGTCCATCAGTCGTAACGCCTGTGTTGGGCAGACTTCAATACAGGCTTGCGTGCCGGAACTGCGCTGGTTACAAAGGTCGCATTTCTGCGCAATCGTATCGACCATCTCAACGACGCCAAAGGGGCAAGCGATTGCGCATCTTTTACAGCCAATACATTTTTGCTCGTCCAGTTGTACGCTATCGGACTGGAAAGTCAGAGCATTAACCGGACAAGCCGTAACGCAAGGGGCATTGTTGCAGTGATGGCAGGCCACCGGATTCGCAGCCTGGCCTTTCCCTACAACGTGGATACGCGGTCGAAAGTCACTGTGACTCAGCGGCCAGTTTTCTTGATTGTGTGCCACCGCACAGGCAATTTCACAAGCATGACAGCCTATACATTCCGCAGCTTCAGCAGCGATAAACTTATTCATTTGCATCCCTTTCATTTAATGAGTTATGTCTTCTCAAATTTCGCGATGCAATAAACGGGCATATATTAGGTAGCATGACCGTTTTAATTATAATTTTGCGACTGAGTTCAAATTATTGCCCCTCAATCTATGCCGCTTTCATTATTTCAACATTGCCGACCAAAAGAGCGCTATCCAGATAAAAACGATTAAATGCGAGAGTGCGACATGCCAGAATGATTAATGAAATATCAATATGAGAAAATTACAGATAATTGCATTGTCAGGTTCTCTTCTCATTTTCGTGGTTTAACCACGATTATGTGATTGCCTCCGCAATTCCTGTCTCTAACTCCCCTTCCTCGCAAAAACTGGCACTCCACGAGCATGTGTTTAGACAGTTTCATTAACGTAAACGGTTGCTTTTTACTCTGGCGGGCGAAAGGAGAAACACTGATGAGCGCCATAGATTCCCAACTTCCCTCATCTTCTGGGCAAGACCGCCCAACTGATGAGGTTGACCGCATATTATCACCAGGAAAGCTGATCATACTCGGTCTGCAACACGTCCTTGTCATGTACGCAGGTGCAGTCGCTGTTCCTCTTATGATTGGTGACCGACTGGGCCTCTCAAAAGAAGCTATTGCGATGCTCATTAGCTCGGATCTCTTTTGCTGCGGGATCGTCACATTATTGCAATGTATCGGTATCGGCCGCTTTATGGGGATCCGCCTGCCGGTGATTATGTCGGTGACCTTTGCTGCTGTAACACCAATGATAGCCATTGGGATGAACCCGGATATCGGCCTGCTGGGGATATTTGGTGCCACTATCGCCGCGGGTTTTATCACCACATTATTAGCACCACTTATCGGTCGCTTGATGCCTTTATTCCCGCCACTGGTTACCGGTGTGGTTATTACTTCTATCGGGCTTAGCATCATTCAGGTGGGTATTGACTGGGCCGCCGGAGGTAAAGGGAATCCGCAATATGGTAATCCCGTTTATTTAGGTATCTCCTTTGCTGTCTTAATTTTTATCTTGCTCATTACTCGCTATGCGAAAGGATTTATGTCCAACGTCGCCGTATTACTGGGGATTGTATTTGGCTTTTTACTTTCGTGGATGATGAATGAAGTCAATTTATCCGGGCTACATGATGCTTCATGGTTTGCGATTGTCACGCCGATGTCATTTGGTATGCCGATTTTCGATCCCGTTTCCATTCTGACCATGACTGCCGTGTTAATCATCGTGTTTATCGAGTCGATGGGGATGTTCCTGGCACTGGGTGAAATAGTCGGTCGTAAACTCTCTTCACACGATATTATTCGCGGGCTGCGTGTCGATGGCGTAGGGACAATGATAGGCGGAACGTTTAACAGCTTCCCCCACACGTCATTTTCACAAAACGTTGGCCTGGTTAGCGTGACGCGCGTTCATAGCCGCTGGGTGTGTATTTCTTCGGGAATTATATTAATCCTGTTTGGCATGGTGCCAAAAATGGCGGTGCTGGTCGCCTCCATTCCGCAATTTGTGCTGGGCGGTGCTGGGCTGGTGATGTTCGGCATGGTACTGGCGACAGGGATTCGAATTCTGTCGCGCTGTAACTACACCACCAACCGTTACAACCTCTATATTGTGGCGATCAGTCTCGGCGTTGGCATGACTCCGACGCTCTCTCACGATTTCTTTTCTAAGTTACCGGCCGTACTGCAACCGCTGCTACATAGCGGCATTATGCTCGCAACCCTTAGCGCCGTTGTGCTGAACGTCTTCTTTAATGGCTATCAGCATCATGCTGACCTGGTGAAGGAATCCGTCTCTGATAAAGATTTAAAAGTCAGGACAGTACGTATGTGGCTTCTGATGCGCAAGCTGAAGAAAAATGAGCATGGAGAATAATATGAATCTTTTAATGCGCGCTATATTCAGTCTGCTGTTGCTTTTTACTCTCTCTATTCCTGTCATTTCTGACTGTGTTGCAATGGCCATTGAAAGTCGCTTCAAATATATGATGCTACTTTTTTAAATGGTTTTTACCTGTCGGCATCCGCTCAAAACGGGCGGTTGTCGATAAACGCTCACTTGGTTAATCATTTCACTCTTCAATTATCTATAATGATGAGTGATCAGAATTACATGTGAGAAATTATGCAAACGGAACACGTCATTTTATTGAATGCACAGGGAGTTCCCACTGGTACGCTGGAAAAGTATGCCGCACACACGGCAGACACCCTCTTACATCTCGCGTTCTCCAGTTGGCTGTTTAATGCCAAGGGGCAATTATTAGTTACCCGCCGCGCACTGAGCAAAAAAGCGTGGCCTGGCGTGTGGACTAACTCGGTTTGTGGGCACCCACAACTGGGAGAAAGCAGCGAAGACGCGGTGATCCGCCGTTGCCGTTATGAGCTTGGCGTGGAAATTACGCCTCCTGAATCTATCTATCCTGACTTTCGCTACCGCGCCACCGATCCGAGTGGCATTGTGGAAAATGAAGTGTGTCCGGTATTTGCCGCACGCACCACCAGTGCGTTACAGATCAACGATGATGAAGTGATGGATTATCAATGGTGTGATTTAGCTGATGTATTACACGGTATTGATGCCACGCCGTGGGCGTTCAGTCCGTGGATGGTGATGCAGGCAGCCAATAGTGAAGCAAGAAAATTGTTGTCTACTTTCGCGCAGCACAATTAAAAAACCCCGACATTTGCCGGGGTTGTGAGCATAACGTAATGCTTATTTTACCGGACGCATCGCCGGGAACAGAATAACGTCGCGGATGGTATGGCTGTTGGTGAACAGCATTACCATACGGTCGATGCCAATCCCCAGACCTGCTGTCGGCGGTAAGCCATGTTCCAGTGCGGTAACGTAATCTTCATCGTAGAACATCGCTTCGTCGTCACCTGCGTCTTTCGCGGCAACCTGATCCAGGAAGCGTTGCGCCTGATCTTCCGCGTCATTCAGCTCGCTAAAGCCGTTACCGATTTCACGACCACCGATGAAGAACTCAAAGCGGTCTGTGATTTCCGGGTTAATGTCGTTACGACGCGCCAGCGGAGAAACTTCTGCCGGATATTCAGTAATGAAGGTCGGCTGAATCAGATGTGCTTCTGCCACTTCTTCGAAGATCTCGGTAACGATACGGCCCAGACCCCAGCTCTTCTCAACGTGGATACCGATAGATTCAGCAATCGCTTTCGCAGAGTCGAAGTTATCCAGATCCGCCATGTCGGTTTCCGGGCGATATTTCTTGATCGCTTCACGCATGGTCAGTTTTTCGAACGGTTTACCGAAGTCCAGCGTCACGTCGCCGTAGGTCACTTCCGTCTTACCGAGAATATCCTGTGCCAGAGTACGGAACAGCGATTCGGTCAGCTCGATCAGATCTTTGTAATCTGCGTAAGCCATGTAGAGTTCCATCATGGTGAACTCTGGGTTATGACGTACGGAGATACCTTCGTTACGGAAGTTACGGTTGATTTCGAATACACGCTCGAAGCCACCGACCACCAGACGCTTGAGGTACAGTTCCGGCGCGATACGCAGGTACATGTCGAGATCCAGCGCGTTATGGTGGGTGATAAACGGACGCGCAGCGGCACCGCCAGGGATCACCTGCATCATCGGCGTTTCAACTTCCATAAAGCCGCGGTTCACCATGAACTGGCGAATACCAGAGAGGATCTGCGAGCGTACTTTAAAGGTGTTACGGGATTCATCGTTAGAGATGAGATCCAGATAACGCTGACGATAGCGCGCTTCCTGATCCTGCAAGCCGTGGAATTTATCCGGCAGCGGACGCAGTGCTTTGGTCAGCAGACGCAGCTCGGTACAGTGGATAGACAGTTCGCCGGTTTTGGTTTTGAACAGTTTACCTTTCGCGCCGAGGATGTCGCCGAGGTCCCATTTTTTGAACTGCTCGTTGTAAACGCCTTCCGGCAGATCGTCACGGGCAACGTACAGCTGAATGCGGCCACCCACATCCTGCAGGGTAACGAAAGACGCTTTACCCATAATACGGCGGGTCATCATGCGGCCAGCAACGGCGACTTCGATGTTCAGCGCTTCCAGTTCTTCGTTCTCTTTACCGTCGAATTCTGCGTGCAATTGGTCAGAGGTATGATCGCGACGGAAATCGTTCGGGAAGGCAATCCCCTGCTCGCGCAGGTTCGCCAGCTTCTCACGACGCGTTTTCAGTTCATTGTTAAGATCGACTACCGCGTCAGCGCCCTGTGCGTGTTGTTCAGACATGTTGGTTCCTCATAACCCTGCTTTCAAACTTGCTTCGATAAATTGATCCAGGCTGCCGTCCAGCACGGCCTGCGTGTTGCGGGTTTCTACCCCGGTACGCAGATCTTTAATGCGGGAGTCATCAAGGACATAAGAACGAATCTGGCTGCCCCAGCCGATGTCGGATTTGTTATCTTCCATCGCCTGTTTCTCGGCATTTTTCTTCTGCATCTCCAGTTCATAAAGCTTCGCTTTCATCTGCTTCATGGCCTGGTCTTTGTTCTTGTGCTGGGAACGGTCGTTCTGGCATTGGGTCACGATCCCGGTTGGGATGTGGGTAATACGCACCGCAGATTCGGTACGGTTAACGTGCTGACCGCCCGCGCCGGACGCGCGATAAACGTCAATGCGCAGATCCGCCGGGTTGATTTCGATATCAATATCATCATCAACTTCCGGGTAAACAAACGCAGAGCTGAACGATGTGTGGCGACGACCGCCGGAGTCAAACGGGCTTTTACGCACCAGGCGGTGAACGCCAGTTTCTGTACGCAGCCAGCCGTAAGCGTAATCGCCGGAGATTTTGATCGTCACGGATTTAATACCCGCCACTTCACCTTCCGACTCTTCGATGATTTCAGTTTTGAAACCACGCGATTCTGCCCAGCGCAGATACATACGCTCAAGCATGCTCGCCCAGTCCTGTGCTTCCGTACCGCCAGACCCCGCCTGAATATCGAGGTAGCAGTCGGCGCTGTCATATTCGCCAGAGAACATACGGCGGAACTCAAGCTGCGCCAGTTTTTCTTCCAGGGCGTCGAGTTCAGCAACGGCTTCGTTAAAGGTTTCTTCGTCGTCAGCTTCTACAGCCAGTTCCAGCAGACCAGAAACATCTTCCAGCCCCTGTTTCATTTGGTCGAGGGTGTCGACAACGGCTTCGAGGGAGGAACGCTCTTTACCCAGCGCCTGTGCGCGTTCGGGTTCGTTCCAGACATCCGGCTGTTCCAGCTCGGCGTTTACTTCTTCCAGACGCTCTTTCTTGGCGTCGTAGTCAAAGATACCCCCTAAGAACGTCGGAGCGTTCCGTGAGGTCCTGAATGCGATTATTTACCGGATTAATTTCAAACATGGTCTGATTTCTTTTATTGAGCTAGTCAAAATGCGGTGATAAGAGCGGGATTGTACCCAATCCACGCTCTTTTTTATAGAGAAGATGACGCTAAATTGGCCAGATATTGTCGATGATAATTTGCAGGCTGCGGTTGCCGCGAAACTCGTTGATATCGAGCTTGTAAGCCAGTTGCACTTCGCGCACGCCGTTATCCGGCCAGAGGGCGGTATCGACATTAAAAGCAATACCATCCAGCAGCGGACCGCCGCCGACCGGTTCGACCATGACTTTCAAATGACGTTCGCCCACCAGCCGCTGTTGCAGCAGACGGAAATGACCATCAAACAGCGGCTCCGGGAACATCTGCCCCCACGGGCCAGCATCGCGCAGCAGCTGCGCCACTTCCATGGTCATTTCGGCCGGGCTTAACGGGCCGTCTGACACCACTTCGCCTTGCAATAGCGAAGGGTCCAGCCACTCGGTAACCAGCTCGCCAAACCGTTGTTGAAAGAGTTCGAATTTATCCTCTTCCAGCGACAAACCCGCCGCCATCGCATGACCGCCAAACTTCAGCATCATACCGGGGTAGAGTGTGTCTAATCGCTCCAGCGCATCACGCATATGCAGCCCCTGAATGGAGCGACCGGAACCTTTCAGCGTACCATCACCTGCTGGCGCAAAGGCGATAACCGGACGGTGAAAACGCTCTTTGATGCGCGAAGCCAGAATACCGACAACGCCCTGATGCCATTCGGGGTGATACATTGCCAGCCCGCCGGGTAGCGTGTCGCGACTTCGCTCCAGTTTCTCGCACAGGGTCAAGGCTTCAATCTGCATTCCTTGTTCGATCTCTTTTCGCGTCTGATTTAGCGCATCGAGTTCATTTGCCAGCACGCGCGCTTCGCCGATGTTGTCGCACAGCAACAGCGCCACACCGACGGACATATCGTCCAGTCGCCCGGCAGCATTGAGACGTGGCCCCAGCGCAAAACCTAAATCGCTGGCGGCGAGTTTTTGCGCATCGCGATTTGCCACTTCCAGCAGCGCTTTAATCCCCGGACGGCACTTTCCGGCACGGATGCGACTCATCCCCTGCCAGGTCAGAATGCGATTATTAGCGTCCAGCGGCACGACGTCCGCTACTGTCCCCAGCGCTACCAGATCCAGCAGTTCTGCCAGGTTAGGAATTGCGATGCCGCGCTCATCAAACCAGCCCTGATCGCGCAAAAAGGTGCGCAGCGCCAGCATCAGATAAAACGCCACACCCACGCCTGCCAGTGATTTCGACGGGAAATTACAGTCGCGCAAGTTAGGGTTAATGATCGCTTCCGCTGCGGGTAATGTTTCGCCCGGCAAATGGTGATCGGTAACAATAACCGGAATGCCCAACGAGCGAGCGTGTTCAACGCCCGCATGGGAGGAAATACCGTTATCCACCGTGACAATTAACTGCGCGCCACGGGCATGGGCCTGATCGACTACTTCCGGGCTTAAGCCGTAACCGTCTTCGAAACGGTTTGGTACCAGATAGTCGATATTGCTGCAACCAAGCGAGCGCATCGCCAGCACGCTTAGAGCCGTGCTGGTCGCGCCGTCGGCGTCAAAATCGCCGACCACAATAATCCGCGTTCCTTCGCGAAAAGCGTTGTAAAGGATCTCAACGGCCTTTTCGACGCCGCTCAGTTGCTGCCAGGGCAACATACCTTTAACACTGCGTTCCAGTTCTTGCGCACTGCGCACGCCCCGGCTGGCGTATAAACGGCGCAGCAAGGGAGGCAATTCAGCGGGCAAGTCTGCCGTTTCATCGACTTCACGGCGACGAAGTTGTATCTGTTGTTTCACGCGAATTATTTACCGCTGGTCATTTTTTGGTGTTCGTCGAGGAATTCTTTCATCTCTTTCGGCGGCTGGTAACCCGGAACAAGTGTGCCATTGCTCAGCACAACTGCCGGAGTACCGCTAACGCCAAGCTGGACGCCAAGTGCGTAATGGTCGGCAATATCCACGTCGCAGCTGGCTGGTGCGACGCTTTTACCTGCCATCACATCATCAAACGCTTTGTTTTTATCTTTCGCACACCAGATAGCTTTCATTTCTTTCTCTGCATCGCTGTCCAGCCCCTGGCGCGGGAAAGCAAGATAACGCACGGTGATCCCCAGCGCGTTATAGTCTGCCATTTGCTCATGCAGTTTGTGGCAGTAACCACAGGTAATATCAGTAAACACGGTGATGACGTGTTTTTCCTGCGGCGCTTTATAAACGATCATCTCTTTTTCAAGCGCATTCAACTGCTTTAACAGCATCTTATTGGTGACATTGACCGGAGCCGTGCCGCTAACGTCATACATTGGCCCCTGAATGATATGTTTACCATCATCGGTGATGTACAACACGCCGCTGTTAGTCAGAACTGTCTTCATGCCAGCTACGGGCGCGGGCTGAATATCGCTGCTTTTGATGCCCATTTTGGCTAACGTTTGTTGAATTGCCGCGTCATCAGCCTGAGCAAAACCTGAAAACGCCGCTAACAAAGTAAACAACATAAAACCTTTCTTCATAAATCTTCCCGTTCTTTTCAGACATCACGCCCGCGGGTGATGCTGTTGATGAAGTTGCCGCAGACGCTCGGTAGC
Source organism: uncultured Escherichia sp. (assembly GCF_948475835.1). NCBI lineage: Bacteria > Pseudomonadati > Pseudomonadota > Gammaproteobacteria > Enterobacterales > Enterobacteriaceae > Escherichia > uncultured Escherichia sp. The sequence goes on from NZ_CAOLGM010000016.1 coordinate 21,372, forward strand.
GACATGCGTATAAATTTGCGTGGTGGAGAGGTCGCTGTGGCCCAGTAGCATCTGCACCACGCGTAAATCCGCACCATGATTTAATAAATGGGTGGCAAAAGCGTGACGCAATACATGCGGTGACAGCTTTTCGCTGTCGATACCCGCCAGCACAGCATAATGTTTAATGCGGTGCCAGAAGGTCTGTCGCGTCATCTGCTGCGCACGCTGGCTGGGAAACAACACGTCAATTGACACACCATTCAGCAGCCACGGACGCCCATGTTCCAGATAGGTTTCCAGCCAGTAAACCGCCTCTTCACCTAACGGTACCAGGCGCTCTTTGTTGCCTTTACCAATGACCCGCACTACGCCCTGACGCAGGCTGATATCACTCATTGTCAGTCCGACCAGTTCAGAGACACGCAGCCCGGTAGCATACAACACTTCAAGCATGGCTTTATCGCGTAGCTCCAGTGGCTGATCAATTAATGGTGCCTGTAATAAACGTTCGACCTGCGCTTCGCTTAAATCTTTTGGCAAACGCTGGGGCAATTTCGGTGAAGCGAGATGCGCACTGGGATCGTCTTCACGAAACTTTTCGCGATAAAGATACTGGAACAATCGGCGCACTGCACTCAGCAAACGCGCTGAGCTGGTGGCTTTATACCCGCCCTCCAGCCGTTCTGCCAGTAATGCCTGCAAATCGTCACTTTGCGCCGTCGCCAGCGTCAACCCGCGGTGATGCAACCACTCCACCATCATTGACAGATCGCGACGGTAAGCGTTCAACGTATTTTCAGCCAGATTTTTTTCCAGCCACAGAGCATCAAGAAACTGCTCGATGCGTGCCAGATCCTGTTTCACTTGCGCCCCTTATGGTCACTCATTTGATCCATTATGCCTTATTGTGCCGTGACTAAAGCGATTCTGATACACTAGCTGCAAAAGCCACAGCAGAATCGAGAAGCTTACGTTATGAATATGGGTCTTTTTTACGGTTCCAGCACCTGTTACACCGAAATGGCGGCAGAAAAAATCCGCGATATTATCGGCCCAGAACTGGTGACCTTACATAACCTCAAGGACGACTCCCCGAAATTAATGGAGCAGTACGATGTGCTCATTCTGGGTATCCCGACCTGGGATTTTGGTGAAATCCAGGAAGACTGGGAAGCCGTCTGGGATCAGCTCGACGACCTGAACCTTGAAGGTAAAATTGTTGCGCTGTATGGGCTTGGCGATCAACTGGGATACGGCGAGTGGTTCCTCGATGCGCTCGGTATGCTGCATGACAAACTCTCGACCAAAGGCGTGAAGTTCGTCGGCTACTGGCCAACGGAAGGATATGAATTTACCAGCCCGAAACCGGTGATTGCTGACGGGCAACTGTTCGTGGGTCTGGCGCTGGATGAAACTAACCAGTATGACCTTAGCGACGAGCGTATTCAGAGCTGGTGCGAGCAAATCCTCAACGAAATGGCAGAGCATTACGCCTGATCTCACTGACGGCTTAGCGCATATGCTTTGCCGTCATCTTTATCTTTGCGTCTCTTGTTGCAACAAAATCCGCCGTAAATCCCGCCATTCGGCTTCGTCCATGCTGTCGGCTGCCAGCCATAAATGTTGCCGTTTACCGCCATCAGAACGTAAACGCAGCATCATGCCGCTCTTAATCATCCACGGTGCTTTGACGATGCACCACTCCTGCCCTTGCCAACGCAAACGCCCGTCCATCAACAAGCGAATTTCCCCCTGGCGAGCATTAATACGCCGCTGGCTGCGAACGCAATCAAACACCACCAGCGAAAGTAACACCATCCATAACGGGGTGTAACTGAGTGGCCAGGGCATGAGTAAAATAACAGCGGCAACCAGCCCATGAATCAGCAAGGAAAGCCACTGTGCGCGCCAGGAGACGCGCAAATCAGATTGCCACAGGACCACGTTCCCGGTTCCGTGTCTGGATGAGTCGGACCATCATTTCCAGTTCTGCATCGGCCGGTTTACCGTGATTCATCAGCCAGTTAAACAGGTCCGGATCGTCACATTCCAGCAGACGAATAAAGATGCGTTTTTCGTCATCGCTTAAGCTGTCGTACTCATGTTCGAAAAACGGCATGATTGAAATATCGAGTTCGCGCATACCACGGCGGCATGCCCAATGAATGCGGGCTTTGTTGTTAATGTCCATCTTCTTCCTGTCTCACGAAAATCCAGTACCCGGCTATTGTAACGTGTTTTTCGCCTTCTTTTACGGGAATATCAGTAAACACCATCGCGATCGCGAAATTAATTCACAACAATTCAATGGCTTCATTTTTTTGGAAGTCGCCTCGCAGAAGGCACAGATCGCGTAGTGAAAGCACTTGCATTGCCTCATAGCTCTTTTACCATTAGTCATTAATACGCCGTTAAGCAACTCAGGACTCTATTATGGCTTTTACACCTTTTCCTCCCCGTCAGCCTACGGCTTCTGCCCGTTTACCGCTGACGCTGATGACGCTTGATGACTGGGCGCTTGCCACCATTACTGGCGCGGACAGCGAAAAATATATGCAGGGTCAGGTGACAGCAGATGTCAGCCAGATGGCAGAAGATCAGCACCTGCTCGCCGCCCATTGCGACGCCAAAGGCAAAATGTGGAGCAATTTACGTCTGTTCCGCGACGGCGATGGCTTTGCGTGGATTGAACGGCGCAGCGTGCGTGAACCGCAGCTGACTGAACTGAAAAAATATGCGGTATTCTCTAAAGTGACCATCGCGCCAGACGACGAGCGTGTGCTGCTTGGTGTTGCCGGTTTTCAGGCGCGCGCCGCACTGGCCAATCTCTTTAGTGAACTGCCTTCGAAAGAAAAACAGGTCGTCAGAGAAGGTGCGACTACTCTGCTATGGTTTGAACATCCGGCAGAACGTTTTCTGATCGTAACCGATGAAGCTACCGCCAATACGCTGACCGATAAACTGCGCGGTGAAGCAGAACTGAACAATAGCCAACAGTGGCTGGCATTAAACATTGAAGCGGGTTTCCCGGTGATTGACGCCGCCAACAGCGGGCAGTTTATTCCGCAGGCGACCAACCTCCAGGCGCTGGGCGGCATCAGTTTTAAGAAAGGCTGCTATACCGGGCAAGAGATGGTGGCGCGGGCCAAATTCCGCGGTGCCAACAAACGTGCGCTCTGGTTACTGGCAGGTAGCGCCAGCCGACTGCCAGAAGCAGGTGAAGACTTAGAGCTGAAAATGGGCGAAAACTGGCGTCGTACCGGTACGGTGCTGGGTGCGGTCAAACTGGAAGATGGTCAGGTCGTGGTGCAGGTGGTGATGAATAACGATATGGAACCGGACAGCATCTTCCGCGTGCGCGACGATGCAAATACACTGCATATCGAGCCGCTGCCGTATTCGCTCGAAGAGTAAATTTCTATATCGCTTCGGGCATCTATTGCCTGAAGCGACACTGATGTGTCTTTTCATGCAGACAAAGGCACAGCAATTACGCCTGCCCAATATACAAATAGATCGCCAGAAAGTGGCACACACTACCGCCGAGTACAAAGCCGTGCCAGATGGCATGATTGTACGGAATGCGTTTGCAGACATAGAAAATCACCCCGAGCGAATAAACCACGCCGCCTACCGCCAGTAAGGTAACGCTGCCTGCCGCGAGCTTAACTGCCATTTCATAAATTACCACCAGCGACAACCAGCCCATCGCCAGATAAGTCACCAGAGATAAAATTTTAAATCGGTGCGCGATGGTCAGTTTGAACAGAATCCCCAGCAATGCCAGGCTCCAGATAACAATCATCAATCCGCGCGCTAACGGAGAATCTAACCCCACCAGCAAAAACGGTGTATAGGTTCCGGCAATCAACAGGTAAATGGCGCAATGGTCAAATTTCTTCAGCCACATTTTTGCCCGTTGATGGGGTATGGCGTGATAGAGCGTCGAAGCGAGGAACAGCAGGATCATACTGCCGCCATAGAGGCTGTAACTGGTTATCGCTGTGGCGCTGGCATTGAGATCCACCGCCTGAACCAGTAGCAACACCAGCCCAACGATACCAAACACCAACCCAATGCCGTGACTGACGCTGTTGGCAATTTCCTCTGCCAGCGAATATCCCTGCTTAATGAGGGGCTTCTGAACCATAACTTACTCCGGAGAAACGTACACGCACATGTATACCTCTCCAGCGTAACTGAGAATAGTTCCAGTGAACACCTGTTAGCTAAAATAAATTCTGATTTTGGACTAATCTCCGAAAAATCATGAAATTAAATGCGAAATTTCAACTAACAGGCGTGAGTTCAATTTAAAGGCATTTAAATTCAATCACATAAAACTGTGTCTGGCCGGGATAGATGTCGGCAATGACCTTTTTCAGTTCAGGCAGGGTCATATTTTCCTGCTCTGCATGTTTTTCCGTCAGCGTCTCCAGCGTTATGGTTGAGGTTGCGGTGACTTCGATGGTGCAAAAATAGCCATCATCTTCAAAGCGCCCAACGCGCAGCACATCGCCCGTTTTAAAGTGCGATTCAGATTCGTCGCGGATGGTGATGGTTTTACGTCCAGCCAGAATGTCATCCTGGAAACGTTGAAAAAAAGTGATGTCGTTTGGCTGCATGGTACTATTTCCTGTAAGAATTGATTCATCTGGAGCCTATGATAGTGAAAAAACTCACCTTACCGAAAGATTTCTTATGGGGTGGCGCCGTTGCCGCTCATCAGGTCGAAGGCGGCTGGAACAAAGGCGGCAAAGGGCCGAGTATTTGTGACGTACTGACCGGTGGCGCACACGGCGTGCCGCGCGAAATCACCAAAGAAGTCTTGCCAGGCAAATACTATCCAAACCATGAAGCCGTTGATTTTTATGGTCACTACAAGGAAGACATCAAGCTATTTGCCGAAATGGGCTTCAAATGTTTTCGGACTTCCATCGCCTGGACGCGTATTTTTCCAAAAGGTGATGAAGCTCAGCCAAACGAAGAAGGGCTGAAGTTCTACGATGATATGTTCGATGAACTGCTGAAATACAACATCGAACCGGTGATCACCCTCTCCCACTTTGAAATGCCGCTGCATCTGGTGCAGCAATACGGTAGCTGGACCAACCGTAAAGTGGTTGATTTCTTTGTCCGTTTCGCGGAAGTGGTGTTTGAACGCTATAAGCATAAAGTCAAATACTGGATGACCTTCAACGAAATTAACAACCAGCGTAACTGGCGTGCACCGCTGTTCGGTTACTGCTGCTCCGGCGTGGTTTATACCGAGCATGACAACCCGGAAGAGACGATGTACCAGGTGCTGCATCACCAGTTTGTCGCCAGCGCCCTGGCGGTGAAAGCTGCGCGTCGCATTAACCCGGAGATGAAAGTCGGCTGTATGCTGGCGATGGTGCCGCTCTATCCCTACTGCTGTAACCCGGACGATGTGATGTTCGCTCAGGAGTCGATGCGCGAACGCTACGTCTTTACCGATGTGCAGCTACGCGGCTATTACCCGTCCTATGTGTTGAACGAGTGGGAGCGTCGCGGATTTAACATCAAAATGGAAGACGGCGATCTCGATGTACTGCGTGAAGGCACCTGCGATTATCTTGGTTTCAGCTATTACATGACCAACGCAGTGAAGGCCGAAGGCGGCACCGGCGATGCGATCTCTGGTTTCGAAGGCAGCGTACCGAACCCGTATGTTAAAGCGTCTGACTGGGGCTGGCAGATTGATCCAGTAGGTCTGCGCTATGCCCTTTGCGAACTGTATGAGCGTTATCAGAGGCCGCTGTTTATTGTCGAAAACGGTTTTGGCGCTTACGACAAAGTGGAAGAAGATGGCAGCATCAACGACGACTACCGCATTGACTACCTGCGCGCCCATATCGAAGAGATGAAAAAAGCGGTGACTTACGATGGCGTGGATCTGATGGGCTACACACCGTGGGGCTGCATCGACTGCGTATCGTTCACCACCGGGCAGTACAGCAAACGCTACGGCTTTATCTATGTGAATAAACATGACGACGGTGCTGGCGATATGTCGCGTTCACGTAAGAAGAGCTTTAACTGGTACCAAGAGGTGATTGCCAGCAACGGCGAGAAGCTTTAAGTCGATGAAGTACCGGATGCAATACTTGTTGCATCCGGTCAGACAACTTCCCTGTTTTATTTCCCGCCCGCCAAATCGATAAAACTTCCCGTGACGTAAGAGGCTTTATCACTTAGTAGCCAGACAATGGCCTGCGCGACCTCTTCTGCCTGTCCACCACGCTGCATGGGGATGTTCGACTTAACGCGATCGACGCGTCCAGGCTCGCCGCCGCTGGCGTGCATTTCGGTATAAATAAACCCTGGCCGCACGCAGTTAACGCGGATCCCCTGCGCGGCGACTTCCAGCGATAGTCCGGTGGTTAACGTATCAATCGCCCCTTTCGATGCCGCGTAATCAACATATTCCCCTGGCGAACCCAACCGTGAGGCCACCGAAGAGACATTGACGATAGCGCCGCCACTGCCACCATTTTTAAGCGCCATGCGTTTTACCGCCTCGCGGCAGCAGAGAAAATATCCCGTCACGTTGGTGGAAAGTACTCGGTTGATTCGCTCTGCGGTAAGGTTTTCAACGGTGCACTGGGTAAACAAGATCCCGGCGTTATTGACCAGCGCTGCTAGCGGTTCATCGTGCTGATCGATTGCTGTAAACATCGCAACGACCTGGTTTTCGTCGCTGATATCCGCCTGGAGCACGAATGCTTTGCCACCGGCTTGCGTTATTAAGTTCATCACTTCCTGCGCCGCGTGGAGGTTTTGCTGATAATTAACCGCCACCGTATACCCTTCTTGCGCCAACAGTAATGCAGTTGCCCGCCCGATGCCGCGACTGCCACCGGTCACAAGTGCTATAGCCATTTGTTTTTCCGAGAAAAATTAATTCGTTGACGTATCTTTGAGATTGCTAACAAACTGGCTCAATCTTCAATGTTGGCACGCTTTTCCCCTCGCCCTTTCAGGGAGAGGGCCGGGGTGAGGGTAAATATTCGCGCCAGTGCCGGCCTGTTCCCCTCACCCTAACCCTCTCCCCAAAGGGGTGAGGGGACTGTCTGAGCGCTTTTGTACTTTGTCATCTGACTAAAAAGGCGCCGAAGCGCCTTTAGAAGATAGTCGAATCAGTGAATTACTGGTATTCGCTAATCGGTACGCAGGAGCAGAACAGGTTACGGTCGCCGTAAACATCATCCAGACGTTTCACCGTCGGCCAGTATTTGTCTGCCACACCTGCCGGGAATACTGCAACTTCACGGCTGTACGGATGCGCCCACTCGGCGACCAGTTCGTTCTGAATGTGCGGCGCGTTCACCAGCGGGTTATCTTCCAGCGGCCAGACACCGGCTTTAACCTGGTCGATTTCTGCGCGGATAGCCAGCATCGCGTCGATAAAGCGATCCAGTTCCACTTTGCTTTCAGATTCAGTCGGTTCAACCATCAGCGTACCCGCCACCGGGAACGACATGGTCGGCGCGTGGAAACCGTAGTCGATCAGGCGCTTGGCAATATCCAGCTCGCTGATGCCGGTTTCTTCTTTCAGCGGGCGAATATCGAGAATACATTCGTGCGCCACGCGACCGTCGCGACCGGTATACAGCACCGGGAAGGCATCCTGCAGGCGGCTGGCAATATAGTTGGCGTTGAGGATTGCCACCTGGCTTGCTTTTTTCAGCCCTTCTGTGCCCATCATGCGGATGTACATCCAGCTGATTGGCAGGATAGAGGCGCTACCGAACGGTGCCGCAGAAACTGCGCCCTGACGGGTTAACATGCCTTCGATTTGCACCACGCTATGACCCGGTACAAACGGTGCCAGATGCGCTTTCACACCGATCGGTCCCATACCCGGACCACCACCGCCGTGCGGAATGCAGAAAGTTTTATGCAGGTTGAGGTGCGAAACGTCCGCGCCAATAAAGCCCGGCGAGGTGATGCCAACCTGGGCGTTCATGTTCGCGCCATCAAGGTAAACCTGACCGCCGAACTGATGCACGACTTCACACACTTCACGGATCGTTTCTTCATACACGCCGTGGGTAGAAGGATAAGTCACCATGATACAGGAGAGGTTATCGCCCGCCTGTTCCGCTTTCGCGCGCAGATCAGTCAGATCGATGTTGCCGTTTTTATCACACGCCACAACCACCACCTGCATTCCTGCCATATGTGCAGAAGCGGGGTTAGTTCCGTGCGCAGAAGCCGGGATCAGGCAGATATCGCGATGCCCTTCGTTGCGGCTTTCATGATAATGACGAATCGCCAGCAGGCCCGCGTATTCGCCCTGTGCGCCGGAGTTCGGCTGCATACAAACGGCGTCGTAACCGGTCAGTTTCACCAGCCAGTCAGCCAGCTGCGCAATCATCTGCTGATAACCTTCAGCCTGTTCCGGCGGACAAAACGGGTGCAGTTCGGCAAATTCCGGCCAGGTGATTGGGATCATCTCGGCGGCGGCGTTCAGTTTCATGGTGCAGGAACCCAGCGGGATCATCGCCTGATTCAGCGCCAGATCTTTACGCTCCAGCGAGTGCATATAGCGCATCATTTCGGTTTCGCTGTGGTAGCGATTAAACACCGGATGGGTGAGGATTTCGTCGTCGCGCAGCATCGCAGGCTGGATAGAGCGGCTGTCGTGAGCCACGTCTTTGTCCAGCGTGTCGATCTCCAGCCCGTGGTTATCGCCCAGCAGCACGCTGAAAAGCTGCATTACGTTTTCACGCGTGGTGGTTTCATCAAGGGTGATCCCAACCGCGTTCAGGATATCGCTACGCAGGTTGATTTCAGCCGCTTCGGCACGCGCCAGTACGCCCGCCTTGTCGGCCACTTCCACACACAGAGTGTCGAAATAGTGCGCATGGCGCAGCTTCAGACCTTTTTGTTGCAGGCCTGCCGCCAGGATATCGGTCAAACGGTGAATGCGGTTAGCGATACGTTTCAGGCCAACCGGGCCGTGATAAACGGCATACAGGCTGGCGATGTTTGCCAGCAGTACCTGGGAAGTACAAATGTTGGAGTTCGCTTTCTCACGGCGGATATGTTGCTCGCGAGTCTGCATCGCCATGCGCAGCGCGGTATTGCCAGCTGCATCTTTCGATACACCGATAATACGGCCCGGCATTGAGCGTTTGTATTCATCTTTCGCCGCAAAGAATGCCGCGTGTGGGCCACCGTAGCCCATCGGCACGCCGAAGCGTTGCGCCGAACCAAAAACAATATCCGCGCCCTGTTTACCCGGCGCAGTTAACAGCACCAGCGCCATAATATCGGCGGCAACGCTGACCACAATTTTGCGTGATTTCAGTTCGCTAATAAGCGCAGTGTAGTCGTGAATTTCACCGGTAGTGCCTACCTGCTGTAACAGCACGCCGAAGACGTCCTGATGGTCGAGCACTTTTTGCGCGTCATCGACAATCACTTCAAAACCAAAGGTTTCGGCACGAGTACGGACCACATCCAGCGTTTGCGGATGCACATCGGAAGCCACGAAGAAGCGGTTGGCATTTTTCAGTTTGCTGACGCGTTTCGCCATCGCCATTGCTTCGGCGGCAGCGGTGGCCTCGTCCAGAAGAGAAGCAGAGGCCATATCCAGTCCAGTCAAATCCAGCGTTACCTGCTGGAAGTTGAGCAGTGCTTCAAGGCGGCCCTGGGAGACTTCAGGTTGATACGGAGTGTACGCGGTATACCAGCCCGGATTTTCCAGCATGTTACGCAGGATAACCGGCGGTAGCTGCACGGCGGTGTAACCCATGCCGATGTAAGACGTGAAGCGTTTATTGCGACTGGCAATAGCCTTGAGTTCTGCCAGTGCGGCGTATTCGGTCGCCGGTGCGCCAACCTGCGGCGGGGTCGCAAGCTGAATATCTTTCGGCACAATCTGGCCGGTCAGCGCGTTTAACGATTGTGCACCAACGGCATTCAGCATTTCTTGCTGTTGCGCGGCGTCCGGTCCGATATGGCGTTCAATAAAAGCGCCGCTGTTTTCAAGCTGGCTTAACGTCTGTGTCATGAGCGATGGTTCCTGAAACGTGCAGTGAATTGTGAACCTCTCTCCTTACGAAGAGAGTGAGGGTGAGGCATAAATTTTCCTCACCCTGATCCTCTCCCGCAGAAGAGGAATAAAGCCGTTACTCGTCTTCTAACAATGCTTCGTATGCGCTCGCATCCAGCAGTGATTCCAGTTCGCTTTCATCGCTGGCTTTGATTTTAAAGATCCAGCCACCTGCATACGGTTCGCTGTTCACCAGTTCCGGGGAATCGCTCAGTGCGTCGTTTACCGCCACGATTTCACCGCTTACTGGCGCATAAATGTCTGACGCCGCTTTTACTGATTCGGCAACCGCGCAGTCATCGCCCGCGCTAACCGTTGCGCCCACTTCCGGCAGGTCAACAAACACCATATCGCCTAACAGCTCCTGAGCATGTTCGGTAATACCAACGGTGTAAGTGCCGTCGGCTTCTTTACGCAGCCATTCGTGTTCTTTGCTGTATTTCAGTTCTGCTGGTACGTTGCTCATCAATCAATCTCCAAAAAAGTAAATCACGCGACGGCTTTGCCGTTACGCACAAAAACAGGTTTTGTCACTTTAACCGGCATTTCACGGTTGCGAATTTGCACAATCGCCGTTTCGCCAATACCTTCCGGCACGCGCGCCAGCGCAATGCTGTAACCCAGCGTCGGGGAGAAAGTACCGCTGGTGATAATGCCTTCATGCTGGTTGCCCTGCGCATCGGTAAAGCGTACCGGCAGTTCATTACGCAGCACGCCTTTTTCGGTCATCACCAGACCAACCAGTTTTTCTGTACCATGCTCACGCTGCACTTCCAGGGCTTCACGACCGATAAAGTCACGATCTGCCGGTTCCCAGGCGATAGTCCAGCCCATGTTGGCGGCTAAAGGAGAAATAGTTTCGTCCATCTCCTGACCATAAAGATTCATGCCCGCTTCCAGACGCAGCGTGTCACGCGCGCCCAAGCCACATGGCTTAACACCCGCTTCCACCAGCGCACGCCAGAAATCGGCCGCTTTTTCATTGGGCAGCGCAATTTCATAGCCCGCTTCACCGGTATAACCAGTGGTGGCAATAAACAGATCGCCCGCCTGCACGCCAAAGAACGGTTTCATCCCTTCCACCGCCTGACGCTGGGCGTCATTAAACAGTGTGGCAGCTTTTGCCTGCGCATTCGGCCCTTGCACGGCAATCATGGAAAGGTCATCACGAACGGTAATTTCGATGCCGAAAGGTTCAGCGTGTTGGGTAATCCAGGAGAGGTCTTTTTCGCGGGTGGCGGAGTTAACAACGAGGCGGAAGAAATCTTCAGTAAAGTAGTAGACGATGAGGTCATCTATCACACCGCCAGAGGCATTCAACATCCCCGAGTAAAGGGCTTTGCCGCTTTTGGTGAGCTTCGCCACATCGTTCGCCAGCAGATAACGCAGAAACTCCCGGGTGCGGCTGCCGCGAAGATCGACGATGGTCATATGTGACACATCAAACATTCCGGCATCGGTACGTACCGCATGATGTTCGTCGATTTGCGAACCGTAATGCAGCGGCATCATCCAGCCGTGGAAATCCACCATGCGAGCGCCGCAAAGCGTGTGTTGTTCGTACAAAGGAGTCTGTTGTGCCATCTTGTCCTCATTGAATAAGCGGGGCTGACAACTTTTCATGGTGAAATTATCACCACGAAACCCAGCATCGGAGCCACTCCCGGTCCCCAACGCAATCGTTCTCTTTTGCCTGAACTTACCACCGAAACAGACTGTTAACCATAAGGTAAAATTGATCATCACATTAGCTTATGGTTAAAAAACGCCAAAATCGCGACAGAATAAAAAACCAAAAAACACACCAGTTTCTATATAAAGATGATGCCATTAGAAAGCTAATTTGAATAAGGCAATATTAAGAGCTAAAAAAATGTCAAAAAACACTAAATCAAAAAATAATGACATTAGAAAATATAATGCGAAAACGGAGGTGAAATTAGTTTATTTCAAATGAGGAAAATCTCCCGGCGAAAAAACCGGGAGATGAAAGTGTGATGGGTATCAAATAAACAGCAGAAGAGAAATTTTTAACGCAGCCATTCAGGCAAATCGTTTAATCCCATTGCCTGGCGGATAAGTTGTGGTTTAACGCCAGGAAGCGTGTCGGCCAGTTTCAAACCAATATCACGCAGCAGTTTTTTCGCCGGATTGGTACCGGAAAACAGATCGCGGAATCCCTGCATACCAGCCAGCATCAGCGCCGCACTGTGCTTGCGGCTACGCTCATACCGGCGCAGATAAATGTACTGCCCGATGTCTTTACCCTGACGATGCAACCGTTTCAGTTCAGCAATCAGCTCTGCAGCATCCATAAAGCCGAGATTAACGCCCTGCCCCGCCAGCGGGTGAATGGTATGCGCGGCATCGCCCACCAGCGCCAGACGGTGTGCGGCAAATTGGCGGGCATAACGCCCCGTCAGCGGGAACACCTGACGCTCGCTCTCAACCTTGCATAAGCCCAGGCGATTATCAAAAGCGATATTTAACGCGCGATTAAATTCGTCTTCACTTGCCTGCTGCATCCGCTGCGCTTCCTCTGGCGACAGTGACCAGACAATCGAGCAAAGATGCGGATCGCTAAGCGGTAAAAAGGCCAGAATGCCTTCGCCATGGAAAACCTGCCGCGCCACCGCATCATGCGGTTCTTCCGTGCGAATGGTCGCCACCAGCGCGTGATGCTGATAATCCCAGAAAGTCAGCGGAATATCGGCTTTGTTGCGCAACCAGGAATTAGCGCCATCCGCGCCAATCACCAGACGCGCCGTTAACATACTGCCATCTTTCAGCGTCAGGAAGGTTTCATTTTCTCCCCAGGCGACCTGCTGTAATTCTGCGGGGGCCAACAGAGTGATATCTGACGACTGCTGCGCTTTGTTCCACAGCGCGTAGTGAATCACTGAGTTTTCAACGATATGCCCAAGATGGCTATAGCCCATGCTTTGATCGTCAAACGAAATGTGACCAAAACTGTCTTTGTCCCACACTTCCATACCGTGATAGCAACTGGCCCTACGAGAGAGAATGTCTTGCCAGACGCCAAGACGGGTGAGTAATTTTTCGCTGGCGGCATTGATAGCCGAAACGCGCAGTTGTGGTGGTGCATCCACCGCCAGAGGTTCCGGTACGCGCTGCTCCAGTACGGCAACGCGTAAGCCGCTCCCCTGTAAGCCGCAGGCAACCGCCAGCCCCACCATGCCGCCGCCAACAATGGCTACATCAACACTTTGCATTGTTTATTCCTTAAAACCGCCTTCAACGCGCCACCCAACCGAGGGTGCGCTGCGCCAGCACATCGCGTGCCGGGGTGAATAATTCCATCGTCATCAGCCCGATGTTGCGCCCGACAACCAGCGGCGTCCAGCGGTTGGCAAAAAGATGTACAAGGCTGTCCGTGACGCCAATGGTTGCTTCGCGATCGCTCTGTCGACGCTGCTGATAACGGCACAAGACGCCGTAATCACCGATGTCTTCTCCGCACTCCTGCGCCTGAGTCAGGGTTTCCGCAAGGCTCATGACATCTCGCATACCGAGGTTAAACCCTTGCCCGGCAATCGGGTGCAGAGTTTGCGCCGCATTGCCCACCAGCACGGTACGATGGGTAATAGCTCTGGCGGCGCGGGTTAACGCCAGCGGATAAGCACTGCGTTTACCGGCGTGGGTAATTTCTCCAAGTCGCCAGCCAAAGGCCGACTGGAGTTCACGGCAAAACTTCTCGTCACTCCACGACAGCAGCTCTTCGCGCCGTTCCAGTGGATGACACCAGACCAGCGAACAGCGTCCGTCAGACATCGGCAACATCGCCAGCGGGCCATGTTGCGTGAAGCGTTCAAAAGCGCGGCCTTCGTGCGCAACAGAAGTAGCAACGTTGGCAATCACTGCCAGTTGTTCGTAAGGCTCCTGCTGCCAGTCAACGCCGCACGCGGTGGCTAACGCTGAATGGGTGCCATCAGCGGCTACCAGCACGCGGCCCGTCAGCGTCTCGCCACTCTCCAGCGTCACTTCAACGTGACTCTGAGTACGGGCAACGTTAGCCACGCGATCAGGGCAATGCAGCGTTACGCCAGGTGCTTTACGCAGCAATGCAAACAGCCGTTGCCCGACATTGTGCAATTCGACAACCTGTCCCAGCGCCGCCAGTTGGTAATCTTCTGCGGCGAGGGTGACGAATCCGGCGTGACCACGATCGCTGACATGCACGGTGGTGATGGCAGTTGCGCAATCCGCCAGAGATTGCCAAACGCCGATGCGCGCCAGTTGCTGACAGGTACCCGCCGCCAGCGCTATCGCTCGTCCATCAAAGCCCGGATGAGCATGTGACTCTGGCGCAGTCGCTTCAATCAAATGTACCGGCAGCGCCCCGTGACTTAACCGGGAAATAGCCAGTGCCAGCGTCGCGCCCGCCATGCCGCCACCGACGATGATTACGCTCATTGCTTTCTCGCAGCAGCCATCAACGCTTCGATTTCTTCCGGCTTTTTCACCACGCTGGCGGTGAGGTTTTCGTTGCCGGTTTCGGTAATCACAATGTCGTCTTCAATACGAATGCCGATACCGCGATATTGTTCTGGCACATCCGCATCCGGCGCGATATACAGACCAGGCTCTACGGTCAGTACCATCCCCGGTTCCAGAATGCGCGAGCGATCCTGACCATAAACGCCAACGTCATGGACATCCAGTCCTAACCAGTGGCTAAGACCATGCATAAAGAAAGGACGATGGGCGTTTTGGGTTATCAGTTCATCGACTTCACCCTTGAGGATCCCGAGTTTTACCAGGCCGCTAATCATTATGCGCACCACTTCACCGGTAACTTCCAGAATGGAGGTTCCCGGACGATACAGGCGCAGGCTGGTTTCAAGTGACTCCAGCACAATGCCGTAGATTTCACGCTGGGCCTGGGTGAATTTGCCGTTGACCGGGAAGGTGCGGGTAATATCGCCCGCGTAACCTTTGTATTCACAGCCCGCGTCAATCAACACCAGGTCGCCGTCGCGCATTTCACACTCGTTTTCGGTGTAGTGCAGAATGCAGCCGTTTTCACCACTGCCGACAATGGTGTTGTAGGACGGATAACGCGCACCGTGGCGGTTAAATTCGTGGTGAATTTCGCCTTCCAGATGGTACTCGAACATTCCCGGACGACATTTTTCCATCGCCCGGGTATGCGCCAGGGCGGTAATTTCACCCGCGCGGCGAAGTACGGCAATCTCTTCTGGGGATTTGAACAGGCGCATTTCATGAACAATGGGACGCCAGTCGATCATCGTTGCCGGGGCGGTGAGATTCTGTCGCGAGCCTTTACGCAGCTTTTCCAGCGCGCTGTTCACGATTTCATCAGCATAGGTATATTCGCCCTGAGCGTGATAAACCACATCCAGACCATTAAGCAGTTGATAAAGTTGCTGATTGATTTCGCTGAATGCCAGTGCACGATCAACGCCCAGTTTCTCTGGCGCGGCATCCTGGCCTAAGCGACGGCCAAACCAGATCTCCGCCGTCAGGTCGCGAACGCGGTTAAACAGAACGCTGTGGTTATGAGTGTCATCGCTTTTAATCAGCACCAGCACCGCTTCCGGTTCGTTAAAGCCGGTGAAGTACCAGAAGTCACTGTTCTGACGATAGGGGTATTCGCTGTCGGCGCTACGTGTTACTTCTGGTGCAGCAAAAATCAGCGCGGCGCTGCCGGGTTGCATTTGCTCCACCAGGGCCTGACGGCGACGCTGAAACTCTTGCCGGGATATCTCACTCATAACACTCTCCTTACGTTTTTTGTTTTTAGTGTAGAGTCGGTTTTTGTACTTCTGGCGCGGTCGGTTGCGGATGAGTAAAGGTGTCGTGGCATAACAGCGCGGCAACACGAACGTATTCGATGATCTCTTCAAGCGACATTTCAAGCTCTTCCTGATCTTCGTCTTCGTCGTAACCCAGTTGCGCAATGTTACGCAGATCGTCGATAGCTTCACCGGTTTCGCCGGTCACTTTATCCAGCTTCGGTTGCGTAACGCCAAGACCAAGCAGGAAGTGATTGACCCAACCTGCCAATGCATCAGCCCGATCGAAAACGCTGACATCATCGCCATCAGGCAGATAAAGCTGAAAAAGGAAGCCGTCATCCTGCAGGGCATCGCTGGTGGCAGAGTGCATTTTACGCAGTGCCTGTGCCAGCTCATGACCGAAAGCCATGCCTTCGTTCGTCAGGTCGTGAAGTAGCGGTAGCCATGAGCTGTCATCGTTACCGCCACATATCATCCCACTGATTAAACCATGCATCTCAGCAGGGGTCAGACCCGTCCCTTGTTGGTTCAGATACTGGTTCATTTCGTTGTAACCAGGCATTTCGTTCTGTATAGACATAAGCATTCGTCGTCAAAGGGAGGAATATTCATGATATGCTACCACTTTGGGCCCTGGTGGACCAGAAAAGGGCTTGTCTCTTCTCATCAGGGTAGCTATAGTGTCGCCCCTTCGCAGACCATGGGTCTAAAGACGAAGGCAGCGCAGTCAATCAGCAGGAAGGTGGCATGTCTGCACAACCCGTCGATATCCAAATTTTTGGCCGTTCACTGCGTGTGAACTGCCCGCCTGACCAAAGGGATGCGTTGAATCAGGCAGCGGACGATCTGAACCAACGGTTGCAAGATCTGAAAGAACGCACTAGAGTCACAAATACTGAACAGTTGGTCTTCATTGCCGCATTGAATATCAGCTATGAGTTAGCGCAAGAAAAAGCGAAGACTCGTGACTACGCGGCAAGTATGGAACAGCGTATTCGGATGCTGCAGCAGACCATAGAACAAGCGTTACTTGAACAAGGTCGCATCACCGAAAAAACTAACCAAAACTTTGAATGACACTTTTCGGTTTACTGTGGTAGAGTAACCGTGAAGACAAAATTTCTCTGAGATGTTCGCAAGCGGGCCAGTCCCCTGAGCCGATATTTCATACCACAAGAATGTGGCGCTCCGCGGTTGGTGAGCATGCTCGGTCCGTCCGAGAAGCCTTAAAACTGCGACGACACATTCACCTTGAACCAAGGGTTCAAGGGTTACAGCCTGCGGCGGCATCTCGGAGATTCCCTTCTTATCTGGCACCAGCCATGACGCAACTACCAGAACTCCCACTGACATTATCCCGACAAGAAATCCGCAAAATGATTCGGCAACGTCGTCGTGCGTTAACGCCGGAACAACAGCAGGAAATGGGTCAACAAGCCGCTACCCGGATGATGACTTATCCCCCGGTGGTGATGGCGCATACGGTCGCTGTATTCCTCTCTTTTGATGGTGAACTCGACACCCAGCCGCTAATAGAACAACTCTGGCGCGCCGGTAAGCGCGTATATCTTCCAGTTTTGCATCCCTTTAGTGCCGGTAATTTGCTGTTCCTGAATTACCATCCGCAAAGCGAACTGGTGATGAACAGGTTGAAGATCCATGAGCCAAAACTGGATGTGCGTGACGTGCTACCCCTTTCCCGATTAGACGTGCTGATCACACCGCTGGTCGCCTTTGATGAGTACGGTCAGCGCCTGGGAATGGGCGGTGGTTTTTATGATCGGACCTTACAAAACTGGCAGCACTATAAAACGCAACCGGTGGGTTATGCGCATGATTGTCAGTTGGTGGAAAAACTCCCCGTTGAAGAGTGGGATATCCCTCTTCCTGCGGTGGTTACACCGTCGAAAGTCTGGGAGTGGTAAGGGCGATACACCTGCATCGCCCTGATTGACATCGTTGATTCTTTAACCTAATTTAGTGAGTAAGGGTAAGGGAGGATTGCTCCTCCCCTGTGACTGACTGTTAATAAGCTCCGAAACTTATCAGTAACAGTACAATCAGTATGATGGCAAGTCGCATCATAACCCTTCTCCTTCAAGCCCTCGCTTCGGTGAGGGCTTTACCGTTACAGCCCCATGCTGTCCCGCCATCGTAAATCCCCATTAAATAAACACAACGCATTGATCTGACTTTGATTTATTTTCTGGAGCAGACTCGCAAAGTAGAATGCGCAACGCGGCAACGGTGTGGAGAAGGGATAAAAAAACGGGCAAGTCAGTGACCTGCCCGTTAATTTTCAGAGAAGGGGAATTAGTACAGCAGACGGGCGCGAATGGTACCCGGAATAGCTTTCATTGCCTGCAGCGCTTTTTCGGCAACGTCTTCGTCAGCTTCAATATCAATAACTACATAACCCATCTGGGCGGAAGTTTGTAGATATTGCGCGGCGATGTTGACGCCCTGCTCGGCGAAGATTTTGTTCAGCGCAGTTAGCACGCCCGGACGGTTTTCGTGGATGTGCATCAGACGACGACCACCATGCAGTGGCAGCGAGACTTCCGGGAAGTTCACCGCAGAGAGCGTTGAGCCATTGTCAGAATACTTGATCAATTTACCCGCAACTTCCAGGCCGATATTCTCCTGCGCTTCCTGAGTCGAACCGCCAATGTGTGGCGTCAGAAGGACGTTGTCGAATTCACACAGCGGAGAGGTAAATGGATCGCTATTGGTCGCCGGTTCCGTCGGGAATACGTCGATTGCCGCCCCCGCCAGATGTTTGCTCGCCAGCGCATCACACAGCGCCGGAATATCCACCACAGTACCGCGCGAAGCATTAATCAGCAGCGAGCCGGGCTTCATTAGTGAAATTTCTTTCGCGCCCATCATATTTTTGGTGGACGGATTCTCTGGTACATGCAGACTCACCACATCGCTCATATTCAGCAGGTCAGAAAGATGCTGTACCTGAGTGGCGTTGCCCAGCGGCAGTTTATTTTCAATATCATAAAAGTAAACATACATTCCCAGCGATTCAGCCAGAATGCCCAATTGCGTACCAATATGACCGTAGCCGATGATACCCAGCTTTTTGCCGCGCGCTTCAAAAGAACCCGCCGCCAGTTTGTTCCACACGCCACGGTGCGCTTTAGCATTGGCTTCCGGCACGCCGCGCAATAGCAGCAGCAGTTCGCCAATCACCAGCTCCGCAACAGAGCGCGTATTTGAGAACGGTGCGTTAAATACCGGGATCCCGCGCTTTGCCGCCGCATCCATATCAACCTGGTTTGTTCCGATACAGAAACAGCCAATAGCGACCAGTTTTTCTGCGGCGTTGATCACGTCTTCAGTCAGATGGGTACGGGATCGCAGGCCGATGAAGTGGGCATCGCGGATGGATTCTTTTAATTGTTCATCATCCAGCGCGCCTTTGTGAAATTCGATGTTGGTGTAACCAGCTGCACGAAGGCTTTCCAGCGCCTTTTGGTGCACGCCTTCTACCAGCAGAAACTTAATCTTGTCTTTCTCCAGCGATACCTTTGCCATTTACCCAATCCTGTCTTTTGAAATGTTGTGTGCGGATTTGCGTCCGCCTTTCAACATATCAAAAAATAATATTGCGGCAATATGAACGTTTGCGTCGCGATGTTGAGGAAATATCACGCAAAGGTAATTCTTGGATGAATATGCTGGTTTAGAAGATTTATTTAGAGCAATCGACAATAGCCAGGTAAAAACGTGACACATGTCACCAAATTTAATGAAGAGAATTTTTTTAACGGGGGAGGTTCCCCCGTCAGATCATTTCACAATGGTTTTGACACCGTCAGGTGTGCCAATCAGCGCAACGTCCGCGCCACGGTTAGCAAACAAGCCAACAGTCACCACGCCAGGAATCGCATTTATGGCGTTTTCCATCGCTATCGGGTCAAGGATTTCCATGCCGTGGACGTCGAGGATCACGTTGCCATTATCGGTCACCACGCCCTGACGGTATTCCGGACGACCGCCCAGTTTCACCAGCTGGCGCGCCACTGCACTACGTGCCATCGGGATAACTTCTACTGGCAGCGGGAATTTACCCAGAATATCAACCTGCTTGGAAGCGTCTGCAATACAGATAAATTTTTCTGCAACCGAAGCAATGATTTTTTCACGGGTCAGCGCCGCGCCGCCGCCTTTGATCATTTGCATGTGGCCGTTGATTTCATCTGCGCCATCAACGTAGATGCCAAGGCTGTCGACTTCGTTGAGATCAAAAACGTGAATGCCGAGGCTTTTCAGTTTTTCAGTGGAAGCATCTGAACTGGAAACGGCCCCTTCAATCTGGCCTTTCATTGTACCGAGCGCGTCAATAAAGTGTGCGGCGGTGGAACCTGTACCTACACCAACAATGGTGCCGGGCTGAACATACTGAAGTGCCGCCCATCCTACTGCTTTTTTCAATTCATCCTGCGTCATGATCGTTTCGCCTGTGGTATGAAATTTCACACGCATTATATACAAAAAAAGCGATTCAGACCCCGTTGGCAAGCCGCGTGGTTAACTCATCCATAAAATATCGCGCAATGGCAGGCATCCCCTTTCGCCCCGCAAATAAGGCATGCAACAATCTGGGTATGCCGCTCCACGGTGCAAACAGGCGCACCAGTTCACCGTTCGCAAGCCCCTGTTTACAGGCAAATTGAGGCAATAACGCCACGCCATTCAACACAACCAGGGCGCGAACTCGCTGAGCGAAATGCATTAGCGCACATCCCTGATCTTTTAAGCTGCGCGTTTAACCACGAATACAAATGTTACCCGCCGACGGCTTCGGTATATGCAACCTGACACAAAATTGTGTCATAGTGCAGGAAAAAGCATTTACCAGGAGCAGACAACAGCAATGAAACGCCCGGACTACAGAACATTACAGGCACTGGATGCGGTGATACGTGAACGAGGATTTGAGCGCGCGGCACAAAAGCTGTGCATTACACAATCAGCCGTCTCACAGCGCATTAAGCAACTGGAAAATATGTTCGGGCAGCCGCTGTTGGTGCGTACCGTACCGCCGCGCCCGACGGAACAAGGGCAAAAACTGCTGGCACTGCTGCGCCAGGTGGAGTTGCTGGAAGAAGAGTGGCTGGGCGATGAACAAACAGGTTCGACTCCGCTGCTGCTTTCACTGGCGGTCAACGCCGACAGTCTGGCGACGTGGTTGCTTCCGGCACTGGCTCCTGTGTTGGCTGATTCGCCTATCCGCCTCAACTTGCAGGTAGAAGATGAAACCCGCACTCAGGAACGTCTGCGCCGCGGCGAAGTGGTCGGCGCGGTGAGTATTCAACATCAGGCGCTGCCGAGTTGTCTTGTCGATAAGCTCGGTGCGCTCGACTATCTGTTCGTCAGCTCAAAACCCTTTGCCGAAAAATATTTCCCTAACGGCGTAACGCGTTCGGCATTACTGAAAGCGCCAGTGGTCGCGTTTGACCATCTTGACGATATGCACCAGGCCTTTTTGCAGCAAAACTTCGATCTGCCTCCAGGCAGCGTACCCTGCCATATCGTTAATTCTTCAGAAGCGTTCGTACAACTTGCTCGCCAGGGCACCACCTGCTGTATGATCCCGCACCTGCAAATCGAGAAAGAGCTGGCCAGCGGTGAACTGATTGACTTAACGCCTGGGCTATTTCAACGACGGATGCTCTACTGGCACCGCTTTGCTCCTGAAAGCCGCATGATGCGTAAAGTCACTGATGCGTTACTCGATTATGGTCACAAAGTCCTTCGTCAGGATTAATCCATCAAATAATGCCTGATAGCACATATCAGGCATTTCCCTCACTTCTTTTTGTATTCCTTGAATCACATCACAAAATAGACAAATCTCAGGCGGCAAAAAACGACGTCTGAATGCATTTTTTTTGCTGGCGACAAACCCACGTAAAAAGCTCACCGTAGGCGCAAATACCCTCATTTTGATTGCGTTTTACGGAGCAAATAATGTCTAACGTGCAGGAGTGGCAACAGCTTGCCAACAAGGAATTGAGCCGTCGGGAGAAAACTGTCGACTCGCTGGTTCAGCAAACCGCGGAAGGGATCGCCATCAAGCCGCTGTATACCGAAGCCGATCTCGATAATCTGGAGGTGACAGGTACCCTTCCTGGTTTGCCGCCCTACGTTCGTGGCCCGCGTGCCACTATGTATACCGCCCAACCGTGGACCATCCGTCAGTATGCTGGTTTTTCAACAGCAAAAGAGTCCAACGCTTTTTATCGCCGTAACCTGGCCGCCGGGCAAAAAGGTCTTTCCGTTGCGTTTGACCTTGCCACCCACCGTGGCTACGACTCCGATAACCCACGCGTGGCGGGTGACGTCGGCAAAGCGGGCGTCGCTATCGACACCGTGGAAGATATGAAAGTCCTGTTCGACCAGATCCCGCTGGATAAAATGTCGGTTTCGATGACCATGAATGGCGCAGTGCTACCAGTACTGGCGTTTTATATCGTCGCCGCAGAAGAGCAAGGTGTTACACCTGATAAACTGACCGGCACCATTCAAAACGATATTCTCAAAGAGTACCTCTGCCGCAACACCTATATTTACCCGCCAAAACCGTCAATGCGCATTATCGCCGACATCATCGCCTGGTGTTCCGGCAACATGCCGCGATTTAATACCATCAGTATCAGCGGTTACCACATGGGTGAAGCGGGTGCCAACTGCGTGCAGCAGGTAGCATTTACGCTCGCTGATGGGATTGAGTACATCAAAGCAGCAATCTCTGCCGGACTGAAAATTGATGACTTCGCTCCTCGCCTGTCGTTCTTCTTCGGTATCGGCATGGATCTGTTTATGAACGTCGCCATGTTGCGTGCGGCACGTTATTTATGGAGCGAAGCGGTCAGTGGATTTGGCGCACAGGACCCGAAATCACTGGCGCTGCGTACCCACTGCCAGACCTCAGGCTGGAGCCTGACTGAACAGGATCCGTATAACAACGTTATCCGCACCACCATTGAAGCACTGGCTGCGACGCTGGGCGGTACTCAGTCACTGCATACCAACGCCTTTGACGAAGCGCTTGGTTTGCCTACCGATTTCTCAGCACGCATTGCCCGCAACACCCAGATCATCATCCAGGAAGAATCAGAACTCTGCCGCACCGTCGATCCACTGGCCGGATCCTATTACATTGAGTCGCTGACCGATCAAATCGTCAAACAAGCCAGAGCTATTATCCAACAGATCGACGAAGCCGGTGGCATGGCGAAAGCGATCGAAGCAGGTCTGCCAAAACGAATGATCGAAGAGGCCTCAGCGCGCGAACAGTCGCTGATCGACCAGGGCAAGCGTGTCATCGTTGGTGTCAACAAGTACAAACTGGATCACGAAGACGAAACCGATGTACTTGAGATCGACAACGTGATGGTGCGTAACGAGCAAATTGCTTCGCTGGAACGCATTCGCGCCACCCGTGATGATGCCGCCGTAACCGCCGCGTTGAACGCCCTGACTCACGCCGCACAGCATAACGAAAACCTGCTGGCTGCCGCTGTTAATGCCGCTCGCGTTCGCGCCACCCTGGGTGAAATTTCCGATGCGCTGGAAGTCGCTTTCGACCGTTATCTGGTGCCAAGCCAGTGTGTTACCGGCGTGATTGCGCAAAGCTATCATCAGTCTGAGAAATCGGCCTCCGAGTTCGATGCCATTGTTGCGCAAACGGAGCAGTTCCTTGCCGACAATGGTCGTCGCCCGCGCATTCTGATCGCTAAGATGGGCCAGGATGGACACGATCGCGGCGCGAAAGTGATCGCCAGCGCCTATTCCGATCTCGGTTTCGACGTAGATTTAAGCCCGATGTTCTCTACACCTGAAGAGATCGCCCGCCTGGCCGTAGAAAACGACGTTCACGTAGTGGGCGCATCCTCACTGGCTGCCGGTCATAAAACGCTGATCCCGGAACTGGTCGAAGCGCTGAAAAAATGGGGACGCGAAGATATCTGCGTAGTCGCCGGTGGCGTCATTCCACCGCAGGATTACGCCTTCCTGCAAGAGCGCGGCGTGGCGGCGATTTATGGTCCAGGTACACCTATGCTCGACAGCGTGCGCGGCGTACTGAATCTGATAAGCCAGCATCATGATTAATGAAGCCACGCTGGCAGAAAGTATTCGCCGCTTACGTCAGGGTGAGCGTGCCACACTCGCCCAGGCCATGACGCTGGTGGAAAGCCGTCCCCCGCGTCATCAGGCACTAAGTACGCAGCTGCTTGATGCCATTATGCCGTACTGCGGTAACGCCCTGCGACTGGGCGTTACCGGCACACCCGGCGCGGGGAAAAGTACCTTTCTTGAAGCCTTTGGCATGTTGTTGATTCGTGAGGGATTAAAGGTCGCGGTTATTGCGGTCGATCCCAGCAGCCCGGTCACTGGCGGTAGCATTCTCGGGGATAAAACCCGCATGAATGACCTGGCGCGTGCCGAAGCGGCGTTTATTCGCCCGGTACCATCCTCCGGTCATCTGGGCGGTGCCAGTCAGCGAGCGCGGGAATTAATGCTGTTATGCGAAGCGGCGGGTTATGACGTAGTGATTGTCGAAACGGTTGGCGTCGGGCAGTCGGAAACGGAAGTCGCCCGCATGGTGGACTGTTTTATCTCGTTGCAAATTGCCGGTGGCGGCGATGATCTGCAGGGCATTAAAAAAGGGCTGATGGAAGTGGCTGATCTGCTCGTTATCAACAAAGACGATGGCGATAACCATACCAATGTCGCCATTGCCCGGCATATGTACGAGAGTGCCCTGCATATTCTGCGACGTAAATACGACGAATGGCAGCCACGGGTTCTGACTTGTAGCGCACTGGAAAAACGTGGAATCGATGAGATCTGGCACGCCATCATCGACTTCAAAACCGCGCTAACTGCCAGTGGTCGTTTACAACAAGTGCGGCAACAACAATCGGTGGAATGGCTGCGTAAGCAGACCGAAGAAGAAGTACTGAATCACCTGTTCGCGAATGAAGATTTCGATCGCTATTACCGCCAGACGCTTTTAGCGGTCAAAAACAATACGCTCTCACCGCGCACCGGCCTGCGGCAGCTCAGTGAATTTATCCAGACGCAATATTTTGATTAAAGGAATTTTTATGTCTTATCAGTATGTTAACGTTGTCACTATCAACAAAGTGGCGGTCATTGAGTTTAACTATGGCCGCAAACTTAATGCCTTAAGTAAAGTCTTTATTGATGATCTTATGCAGGCGTTAAGCGATCTCAACCGGCCGGAAATTCGCTGTATCATTTTGCGCGCGCCGAGTGGATCCAAAGTCTTCTCCGCAGGTCACGATATTCACGAACTGCCGTCTGGCGGTCGCGATCCGCTCTCCTATGATGATCCATTGCGTCAAATCACCCGCATGATCCAAAAATTCCCGAAACCGATCATTTCGATGGTGGAAGGTAGTGTTTGGGGTGGCGCATTTGAAATGATCATGAGTTCCGATCTGATCATCGCCGCCAGTACCTCAACCTTCTCAATGACGCCTGTAAACCTCGGCGTCCCGTATAACCTGGTCGGCATTCACAACCTGACCCGCGACGCGGGCTTCCACATTGTCAAAGAGCTGATTTTTACCGCTTCGCCAATCACCGCCCAGCGCGCGCTGGCTGTCGGCATCCTCAACCATGTTGTGGAAGTGGAAGAACTGGAAGATTTCACCTTACAAATGGCGCACCACATCTCTGAGAAAGCGCCGTTAGCCATTGCCGTTATCAAAGAAGAGCTGCGTGTACTGGGCGAAGCACACACCATGAACTCCGATGAATTTGAACGTATTCAGGGGATGCGCCGCGCGGTTTATGACAGCGAAGATTACCAGGAAGGGATGAACGCTTTCCTCGAAAAACGTAAACCTAATTTCGTTGGTCATTAATCCCTGCGAACGAAGGAGTAAAAATGGAAACTCAGTGGACAAGGATGACCGCCGATGAAGCGGCAGAAATTATCCAGCATAACGACATGGTGGTATTTAGCGGCTTTACCCCAGCGGGTTCGCCGAAAGCCCTACCCACCGCGATTGCCCGCAGAGCTAACGAACAGCATGAGGCCAAAAAGCCGTATCAAATTCGCCTGCTGACGGGGGCGTCAATCAGCGCCGCCGCTGACGATGTACTTTCTGACGCCGATGCTGTTTCCTGGCGTGCGCCATATCAAACATCGTCCGGTTTACGTAAAAAGATCAATCAGGGCGCGGTGAGTTTCGTTGACCTGCATTTGAGCGAAGTGGCGCAAATGGTCAATTACGGTTTCTTCGGCGACATTGATGTTGCCGTCATTGAAGCATCGGCACTGGCACCGGATGGTCGAGTCTGGTTAACCAGCGGGATCGGTAATGCGCCGACCTGGCTGCTGCGAGCGAAGAAAGTGATCATTGAACTTAATCACTATCACGATCCGCGCGTTGCAGAACTGGCAGATATTGTGATTCCTGGCGCGCCACCGCGGCGCAATAGCGTGTCGATCTTCCATGCAATGGATCGCGTCGGTACCCGCTATGTGCAAATCGATCCGAAAAAGATTGTCGCCGTCGTGGAAACCAACTTGCCCGACGCCGGTAATATGCTGGATAAGCAAAATCCCATGTGCCAGCAGATTGCCGATAACGTGGTCACGTTCTTATTGCAGGAAATGGCGCATGGGCGTATTCCGCCGGAATTTCTGCCGCTGCAAAGTGGCGTGGGCAATATCAATAATGCGGTAATGGCGCGTCTGGGGGAAAACCCGGAAATTCCTCCGTTTATGATGTATTCGGAAGTGCTACAGGAATCGGTGGTGCATTTACTGGAAACCGGCAAAATCAGCGGGGCCAGCGCCTCCAGCCTGACAATCTCGGCCGATTCCCTGCGCAAGATTTACGACAATATGGATTACTTTGCCAGCCGCATTGTGTTGCGTCCGCAGGAGATTTCCAATAACCCGGAAATCATCCGTCGTCTGGGCGTCATCGCTCTGAACGTCGGCCTGGAGTTTGATATTTACGGGCATGCCAACTCTACGCACGTAGCCGGGGTCGATCTGATGAACGGCATCGGCGGCAGCGGTGATTTTGAACGCAACGCGTATCTGTCGATATTTATGGCCCCGTCGATTGCTAAAGAAGGCAAGATCTCAACCGTCGTGCCAATGTGCAGCCATGTTGATCACAGCGAACACAGCGTCAAAGTGATCATCACCGAACAAGGGATCGCCGATCTGCGCGGTCTTTCCCCGCTTCAACGCGCCCGCACTATCATTGATAATTGTGCACATCCTATGTATCGGGATTATCTGCATCGCTATCTGGAAAATGCGCCTGGCGGACATATTCACCACGATCTTAGCCACGTCTTCGACTTACACCGTAATTTAATTGCAACCGGCTCGATGCTGGGTTAATGACTCGTCCCGTCACGATCTTCAGCAATATGCTGAAGCATCGTGGCGGTATAACGATGATTTCTGATTGAATAAAGATATTCCTGCATATACATCGGCCTGTGCGGCGCATCAAAATATTTCAGCGTTGCCGGATTCACCAGTCGCCAGGCAAAATGCGGGATCACCGTCAGAAAATGTCCGCGCTCCACGGCGCTGATTTTGGCCATAAAACTGTAGGGACGATAAATAATGGTTGGATTGATCCCACAAGGTCGCATATTCGCATCAATCATTGCTTCGAAGTTAGCCCGGTTTTGAAAGCGCATTTGTAGCCAGGGCAGCTCCTGAAGCAGCTCTTGCTCTTGACGCTCTTCATAACGGCGAGAAACGAGAAAGCCCAATCGCAGCGGTGGTAATTCACTGATAGTCAGGTTTTCCAGTTCCTGAACTCGTGCAGATACATGCTGTGGGGAGATAATAAAATCTAACTGACGGTCAAAAAGATTATCGATAACGCCGTTTTCGCTGAACTCAACTGGCTGGGCGGTCACGCCTTCATACTTATCTCCGAGACTAATCAACTGATCGAAAATAATTGTCGGATAAGTATTATCTATGCCAATCACAATTTCTCGTGAACGACGCCCTGAGTTATGGATTTCATTATCAATCGCAGAAAGTCGTTGATAAACCGGGAACAGTTTTTGATACAGTTCCTGACCGGCTTTATTGAGGCTGATATTATTATCTTTGCGGGTAAATAGCGTATAGCCAATTTGTTCTTCCAGCGCGGCAATGCTTTTACCAAATGGCGAAGCCGTCATATGGATTTTTTCTGCCGCCCGGGCAATATTATTGGTTTGCGCTAATAAAATGAAATTGCGCATCTTTTTCGAAATAAAAATGTCCATCCCCCCTCCCCGCATCCTTGTCCGCTTAACCGTTTCAGTCAGCCTATCCTTGATGAAACCGCGAGCAAAGATAGGTGATT
>NZ_CAOLGM010000017.1:0-48404 GCF_948475835.1 uncultured Escherichia sp.
AGCCACAGGGAGCCGACTGAAAGCAAAATTCCGGCGGCGAAAATCAAATTCATCGGCCCTCGGTTGCCGTTAAACAATTTGTCCGAGCCCCAACCCGCTACCAGCGCACCGATAAATCCACCCAGTTCAAACATCGTCACTGCCGTATTCGCCGTGACCAGATCGACGCCCAGCGTCTCGGACATATACAAATTGCCCCAGTCGTTGATCGCCGCCCGGACCACATAGACCAGCACATAGCAAAACGAAAGCAGCCAGATATACGGATTCAGCAACACATATTTGGTGAGGATCTCTTTACGCGTCAGCCCTGCCCCTTCTTGTTGTTGAGCTATCTCCAGCGCGTCGTGTCGCCATTCACCGACCGCCGGTAAACCTAACGCCTGCGGGCGATCGCGCAGCCGCCAGCAGAGAAAAATTCCCACGACGATCGCCATACAACCAGCAATCATCATCCCGGCACGCCAGCCGTAATGTAGTGCAGCCGCTGCCATCACAATGGGAATGAGTGCGCCGCCGACGTTATGCGCCGTGTTCCATAATGCCCACCAACCGCCGCGCTCGGTACGAGAATACCAGGCGGTTAACAGACGCGCACACACCGGTGAACCCCAGCCCTGGAAAAAGGCGTTCAGCACCCAGAGTACGGCAAACGCCCATAGCGACGTCGAGAAGCCAAACAGAATGTTGATAATGCCCGTGGCGATAAGCCCTATCCCCATAAAATAACGGGCATTTGAGCGATCGCTGACAATGCCGGAGACAAACTTCGACACGCCATAGGTAATGTAAAACAGGGTCGCTAACAGGCCGATATCGCTACGGCTGAGCACGCCGTTAGCAAGGATTTCTGGTACCGCGGCGTTAAAACTTTTCCGCGTGAAGTAAAACAGCGCGTAACCCAGCCAGATGGTCAGCAGAATATGCCGACGCCAGTAGCGATAGCGGGCATCAATTTCATATTTATCAGTCATTAATGGCGCATCGGCAGGCGCTTTCAGAAACGGCAACATCATCAAACCTTAGACATAGCGTTGAGGTAGAGAAACGCTGACACGCGTGCCGTGCAGACAGGAAATGTGTAATGTGCCACCCAGCGCCGTTACGCGCTCGCGCATTCCGGTGAGGCCAAAACCTTGTTGCCCGGAACCCGGCGGCAAACCGCTGCCATCGTCTTCAATAACCAGCATCAACCGTTCATCCTGCTGCCAGCCTTGCAGCGTGACCGCGCTGGCATCAGCATGTTTCACAATGTTGTTCAGCCCTTCCTGGCAGACACGAAACAGCGTCACGCGCTGGTTTTCACTTAATGCTGATTCATCGATTCGCCATTCGAGATGGCTGACAATACCGCGCCCTTCCAGCTCCATTTCCCGCATCAGTGAGCGGATGGCCTGCTCCAGGGTGAGATCATCCAACTGGCGCGGACGTAACCGACCCAACAAACGGCGCACCGCGTCGTAAACGCCCAGCGATAGTTGTTCGATGAGCTGCCCGCTCTGCTTCACGCTGGCGTTATCTGCCGCCAGCCGCTGAACAATGCCCGCCTGAGTACGAATAGCAGTGATGGTCTGACCGATATCATCATGCAGCTCACGCGCCACATCACGACGCACGCTCTCTTCGGTTTCCAGCAACCGTTCAGCCAGATGCTGATTGCGCGCCAGTTCCTTTTGCAGCGACTGGTTAAGTTCACGCAACCGCTGGATGCCAGCGCCCAGTAACAACCCTGTCAGACTTTGCACCAGCAACGAGAGCAATAAATCCACCGGATGATCGCGCCAGGTTTGACTGGCGATCAGCGCGATGGCGTTCATCAACGTCGCGATCAGCGCCCCTTGCCAACCGTAGTGCCAGGCCAGCGCGATAATCGGCAGCGCCAGGCAGAATGGCGTAAAGCGCGACAGTTCGTCCGGCAATCCCAACTGGAGCCAGAGACTAATAACAAACAACAGCAAGTACCAGACCAGATGCCGCCCGCGCCAGTTGATCGGTTGAGAAACCAGTGACGGGCCGAGCGGCAGCCAGGTGTTATTGGCGAGATAGTGCCAGAACACCAGACATATCGGGGCCAGCGTCAGGCCGCCAGTTAAAGTCAGCAACAGCGCATTCCACGACTCTTTGCCGTGCCAAAGCCAGGGCAGCGACTGCAACAACGCCGCCGCCGTTAACGCCGCCCCCTGTAACAGCAAGGTGCGCCAGTCACGCTGATGGCGATAGCGCGAGATCAGCGCTACGGGCAGTAACGTCAGTAAACTACCGATCATCAATAACGGAAAATGGGTTAAACCGACCGCCTGCGTTAGCCAGTAAATCAGCAGCCATTCCGCACCCAGCAATACGGGCCAGTATCCGCGCGGGCATTGCAGCATTAGCCCTAGCCGCAGACCAAACGGAAATAACAGCACCGCCATATCAGGGCGCTCAACCAGGTGCAGGCTGATACTCCACAGGCAAAACCATGCGGCAGAGAAGATAAAAAAGCAGGCAATAACGGTAATTAAGCGGGAGAACAACGTCTTCATCACCAGCCATCAAACATGCGGCGCGCCAGTTCTACGTCGTTACTGACGCCCAGTTTTTCCATCAGATTGGCGCGATGGACGTGTACCGTTTTCGGTGACAAGCCCAGTTCGGCGGCAATCTCTTTCACCGCCATTCCTTGCGCCAGTTTTTCCGCCACCTGGCGTTCACGTTTGGTCAGCGGGTCCTGACGACCGGATGCCAGTTTAATGGCAATATCCGGCGTCAGATAACAGCCGCCCGTAGCAACCGTATGCACCGCCGCAATCAGTTCGTCAGGGCTACAGCGTTTGGAGAGAAAGCCGCGCGCCCCCGCGTTAAGCGCCTGCTCAACCAGCGCCGGACTGTCATGAACAGAGAGCATTATTGTCGCCATACCTTTCGGCAGCTGGCTTAGCAGTTCCAGACCGGAGATATCGGGCATGGAGATATCGCAAATACACACCTGCACACCGCGCCCCGGCAGCCCCGCCAGCGCCTCGCGCCCCGAACCAAACTCGGCAACTACCTGCAAATCAGGTTCCAGCCCCAGCAGCTGCGCAAAGCCGGAGCGGACGATGAGGTGATCGTCTATAAGGGCAACGGTGATCATGGTCTTGTCCTGGCGGGTAAAAAAAAACGCGCTTACCTTAACGATAAGCGCGATGTTGTTCAAGCCTTGAGCGGTTACTGAAAAAACACCGCGATCTTGTTAAACATCGTCGGATCGGACTGATTACGCTGCACTTTCACGACATCTTCCAGCTTATCGATTTGGCTTATCATCTGCTCCAGACGCTGGTCGTCATTGACCAGTAGCCAGATATGGCTTTTGTCGCTGTCCTGAATCGGCAGACAAAGAATGCCTTCAACGTTAAAAGCGCGGCGGGCAAAAAGGCCACAAACGTGGGTCATTACGCCCGGATGGTTGCGAACGGTGAGCTCCAGAATTACGTTGTTATGAGTTGTGTTTTGCATGGCTTATTCCCCCACCATTTCAGTATTCGCCGCACCTGGCGGCACCATCGGGTAAACTTTTTCTTCGGCATCAATGCGCACATGGATCAGCGCCGGGCCAGGGCGATTGATGATTTCCTGCAATGCAGCCTGCGGATCGGCTTCGTTATTCAAATCACAGGTTTCGAGGCCGAATCCGGCGGCAATCTGCATAAAGTTGATTTTGCCCGGATAGGTGGCGGCAAAAACGCCTTGCTCGTAGAACAGACTCTGTTGCTGATGCACCAGCCCCAGCGCTTCGTTGTTCATCAGAATGATTTTGACATCCAGCTGATTTTCACTGGCGGTCGCCATCTCCTGAATATTCATCATCAGGCTGCCGTCGCCGGAGAAACACAACACTTTGCGATCCGGGTTCGCCAGCGCCGCGCCAATCGCCGCAGGCAGGCCAAAACCCATCGTGCCCAGCCCACCGGAGGTCAGCCACTGGCGTGGGCGATTGAGCGGATAAGCTTGCGCGGTCCACATCTGATGCTGACCCACATCGGTGGTGATAATCGCATTGTCATCGACACAGGCGGCAACGGCGTTGATCAGGCCGTAATGGCTTAATGGATCGCACGCTTTCGGGATTGGACACGGGAATTCGCGCTGCAAATCCGCTACCAACTGGTGCCACTCTGCACGCGGTTGCGCTTCCACCTGCGGGATCAATTGCGCCAGCACGTCATCAACATCCGCCTGAATCGCCACATGCGGCTGCTTGATTTTACCCAGCTCTGCGCGATCGATATCGACATGAATAATTTTGGCATTCGGACAGAACTGCTCGGTTTTGCCAATCGCCCGGTCATCAAAACGCGCACCGAGCACTATCAACAAATCCGCCTCCTGCAAAATATAGTTGGTGCTGCGCACGCCGTGCATCCCCAGCATACCCAGCGACAACGGATGCGCTTTTGGCAACATGCCCAGCGCCATTAAAGTCATGGTGGTAGGCAGTTGCGCTTTCTCCGCCAGTTCACGCACCCGTGCGGGCGCATTGATCACACCGCCGCCCAGATAAAGCACCGGGCGTTTGGCAGCGTTAATCATCGCCGCTGCGTCACGAATGCTTTCTTCGCTAAAGGCGGGGGCGGCGGCTTTTTCTGCCATAGCGGGCTGTGTTTCAATCTCAAAAACTGCCGTTTGCACATCCTTAGGAATGTCTATCCACACCGGGCCTGGGCGGCCTGATTGCGCAATGCGGAAGGCATCGCTCATGACCTGCGGGAGTTCTTCGATATGTCTGACCAGATAGTTGTGTTTGGTGATGGGGATAGAGATGCCGTAGGTGTCCACTTCCTGGAAGGCGTCGGTGCCGATCATCGAGGCGGGAACCTGACCGGTGATGCAAATCAGCGGGATGGAGTCCAGCCGCGCATCGGCAATGGCGGTCACCAGGTTAGTCGCACCCGGTCCGCTACAGGCCATACAGACCGCCGGTTTACCGTCGGTGCGCGCCATCCCCTGAGCGATAAATCCCGCGCCCTGTTCATGACGGGCCAGAATATGGCGGATTTGCGTGCTTTGGCTTAAGGCATCGTAAACAGGCAGGATAGAACCGCCCGGAATGCCCGTCACAATCTTAATGCCCTGCTGTTCCAGGAAATGAACGATAAATTCTGCGCCGGTAAAGCGCTTACGCGTCGATGTTGTGCCCGAACTTGCCATGCTCCAGTCCTTTTCTTCTGGGCCGACTTTCCGGGAGGTGCTTAAACGAAAAACCCCGCCCGGTTTGCGCCGGCGGGGTTTTGGAATCGTGTGTTGTTCCAGTCCCTACGGCGCATTGCCGACGACCACCACCACACGCACGACGACCACTGCGGCGGATAGCGCAGTTGGTAGTAGTTTTGCGTTGAACATGGAAGTAGTCATTGGGGACCTTGTTGGTTTTGTGTTTAACAATATTTATACAAGCACAGCTTTACAGGGGAGACAATGGAAAATTTTTCAGCAAGGGAAAATTGAGGGGCTGATCACGTTTTGTACTGAATTGCAGGTAACAAAAAACCCCGCCGGAGCGAGGTTTCATCAGCCGCCTGCGGCTGGTAACCGCAAAGCACACTGTATTATGTCAACACTGAAAGTATACGTGTTCCGCGCAGAACGCGCAATTTCGGCACGAATTTTGACGTATTTAGGGCATAGTTGAGTATCGATCACAGTTTGCGTTTTGTCCAAATATTACTGTTTATTTATACAGTAAACTTCTATAATATCACTGTACGCAATGTGTTATGCGGGGGCCGCATCGTTACCCGGCGCACTAAGTCCTGGCTGAAACGGGTGGTGCCGTCAGCGCCTTAACCCCGCGTGAGCACACTGTGTTATGTCAACAAGCACAACGTTTCTCCTTAAGATACCGCGTGCACAACAGCTGGCAACAGGCAGCGGAAAGGTACGTCAGCTGGCAGTGCTCCTGAACCACAGGAGACGCGTATGAGCCTGGTGGATATCGCCATTCTTATCCTCAAACTCATTGTTGCAGCACTGCAACTGCTTGATGCTGTTCTGAAATACCTGAAGTAATTCAGATTCAAGTCGCACCAAAGGGGAGCGGGTAACCGCTCCCCTTTTATATTTAGCGTGCGGGTTGGAGTTGGGGGCTTCTTCTACCAGCAGAATGTTTGCACCTGCGCTGCCTGTGCCCCTCACCCTAGCCCTCTCCCCAAAGGGGCGAGGGGACCGTCCCGTGCAATGTTTAGCTCATTTTCTGAAAGGGAACGGTGGTTTCCCCCTCGCCCCTTTGGGGAGAGGGTTACAGTTCGCACGTAATCCCTCCCGGCAACATTTATTGCCGCTTTTGTTTACATATTCTGCCGCTAAACAATTCCCCATTCCTGGCGTATATCTGGCTAACATTCATCAATGTGATAGATTCCTCTCCCGCATTTATGGGAATGCGTAGTGACTTATTCTAGTTATTTTTATAAAAGCATCCGTGATAATGAAAAGGCAAAGAAACGTCAATTTGTTATTGATGTTGGTATTACTCGTGGCCGTCGGTCAGATGGCGCAAACCATTTATATTCCAGCTATTGCCGATATGGCGCGCGATCTCAACGTCCGTGAAGGGGCGGTGCAGAGCGTAATGGGCGCTTATCTGCTGACTTACGGTGTCTCACAGCTGTTTTATGGCCCGATTTCCGACCGCGTGGGCCGCCGACCGGTGATCCTCGTCGGAATGTCCATTTTTATGCTGGCAACGCTGGTCGCGGTCACGACCTCCAGTTTGACGGTGTTGATTGCCGCCAGCGCGATGCAGGGGATGGGCACCGGCGTTGGCGGCGTAATGGCGCGTACTTTGCCGCGAGATTTATATGAACGGACACAGTTGCGCCATGCTAACAGCCTGTTAAACATGGGGATTCTCGTCAGTCCGTTGCTCGCACCGCTAATCGGCGGTCTGCTGGATACGATGTGGAACTGGCGCGCCTGTTATCTCTTTTTGTTGGTTCTTTGTGCTGGTGTGACCTTCAGTATGGCCCGCTGGATGCCGGAAACGCGTCCGGTCGATGCACCGCGCACGCGCCTGCTTACCAGTTATAAAACGCTTTTCGGTAACAGCGGTTTTAACTGTTATTTGCTGATGCTGATTGGCGGTCTGGCCGGGATTGCCGCCTTTGAAGCCTGCTCCGGCGTGCTGATGGGCGCGGTGTTAGGGCTGAGCAGTATGACGGTCAGTATTTTGTTTATTCTGCCGATTCCGGCAGCGTTTTTTGGCGCATGGTTTGCCGGACGTCCCAATAAACGCTTCTCCACGTTAATGTGGCAGTCGGTTATCTGCTGCCTGCTGGCTGGCTTGCTGATGTGGATCCCCGACTGGTTTGGCGTGATGAATGTCTGGACGCTGCTCGTTCCCGCCGCGCTGTTCTTTTTCGGTGCCGGGATGCTGTTTCCGCTGGCGACCAGCGGCGCGATGGAGCCGTTCCCCTTCCTGGCGGGCACGGCTGGCGCGCTGGTCGGCGGTCTGCAAAACATTGGTTCCGGCGTGCTGGCGTCGCTCTCTGCGATGTTGCCGCAAACCGGTCAGGGCAGCCTGGGGTTGTTGATGACCTTAATGGGATTGTTGATCGTGCTGTGCTGGCTGCCGCTGGCGACGCGGATGTCGCATCAGGGGCAGCCCGTTTAAGCGCACGTCACCGCAGCATCGTCATCAGCTCCATGGGAGAACGATGCTGCTTTATCAGATCACGCATCACCCGCATATGCGGTGCGGAGTAAGAATAAAACGCCTGATAGCCCGCACAAAGCACGCTGTCTGGCGTCTCCTGGCGAGCGTGCGGGCACAGGCGATGCCAGTCGCACGCCTGGCAGTCACGGCGCGGTTGCGGGTTTTCGCTGCCACACCATTTTTGTAAGGTGGCGTCAAAAAGCTCAATCGAGATACGACTGATATCTGCCCGCACCCAACACTCGAACAGGGCAATTAAAAATTTCCCCCACAGCTCTGCTGTCACCGAAGCGGCCGTCAGATCGCCCCGGTCATCAAATTCAAGATAGGGAATGAGCTGTACGGAGCGGATGCCCCGCTGTTTGAAATTGTGATAAAAATCGGCAGGTTGCAGAGCATCCTTGTACTCTACAACCAGTTTATGCCTGTCCTCTTCAGCATCAATGACCTGACTTCCTGTCATGCGACTCTCTCAATAAATACGATAAGTTGATGTATATGCGTTACAGCAAACAGTATTGCGAGAGATAACACCGCGAGGGAGATCAAAAATTTGTCACGGACTACGTGAAATTGGGAAAAATCGCTATTCGTGACATCCATTAAATTGCGATTACGGGTGTAGTGCCAGAGGATCAGCGCCACGATGGCGAGAATGCCAATCGAAATCCAGAATAACATGCCCGCCTGGTGCCAGTTGTGTTTGATAGCCAACGCCATCAACGCGCCGTAGCCCAGCATGGTACGAAACCACGCCAGTGATGTGCGCTCCGGCTGCAGTCCTGGGTCGGCAATGCGTCTGGCTTTGCGGCTATCCGGCATACAACACCAGTCCCATAACGATCACCGCCACGACCATCAATATTAAGCTAATGATTAATAAGCTGTTGGTGTAGGGCAGGTCCTCTTTCAGACGCATCGCTTTTTCATTGCGTAACCAGCGCAGGTAGCCATACATCGCTAACCCGCCGGAAAACAGACACAACAACAACGCCAGCAGTTCACGAATGACGGGCGTGGCGAAATCTGGCGCAAGTTGATCAAGCCCAACCCCCGCCGCCAGAAATCCTAGTGCGGTACGGATCCACGCCAGAAAAGTACGCTCATTAGCCAGCGAGAAGCGGTAATCGGGCGCTTCTCCAAGGCGGGAAATTTTCATTGTTGCTCCTTTGCAATTTCACTAACGCTCTACCTTTAGCGGTTTTTTTTAAGAATTTCGTCCGCCCGTTTCCTGATATGCTTTCGCCATCCGCTACAAGGAGGTCAGATGGGTATCATAGCTCAAAATAAAATCAGTTCATTGGGCATGCTGTTCGGTGCCATCGCTTTAATGATGGGGATTATCCACTTTTCATTCGGCCCTTTTTCCGCACCACCGCCAACGTTTGAAAGCATCGTGGCGGACAAAACGGCTGAAATTAAAAGAGGTCTTCTCGCCGGAATAAAAGGCGAAAAATTACCACCGTGGAGAAAAAAGAGGACGTAGATGTCGATAAAATCCTCGATCAAAGCGGTATCGCACTGGCCATTGCTGCGCTACTTTGCGCATTTATTGGCGGTATGCGTAAGGAAAATCGCTGGGGCATTCGCGGCGCGCTGGTTTTTGGCGGCGGGACGCTGGCTTTCCATACCTTGCTTTTTGGTATCGGCATCGTGTGCAGCATTTTGCTGATATTCCTGATTTTTTCCTTCCTGACCGGCGGTTCACTGGTTTAAGCAGCCTGAATAATGCCCGCCGGGTGTTCATCAGCGGGCATTATCGTCAGAACTTCTGTTTTTTCTCTTCCACTTTCACTCCTTGCGTCGGTAGGCCGGTGTCATAGTCACGTACCACCGGCGAATA
Organism: uncultured Escherichia sp.; assembly: GCF_948475835.1. NCBI lineage: Bacteria > Pseudomonadati > Pseudomonadota > Gammaproteobacteria > Enterobacterales > Enterobacteriaceae > Escherichia > uncultured Escherichia sp. Next base: position 9,519 of record NZ_CAOLGM010000017.1, read on the forward strand.
GCCATCTTGTGGGCGTGGACGAAATGCCCCCATCCAGCGCGGCAGTGCATCTTTACGCCACGGACGCAGGCTCCATTGGTAACTGCGGAACGGATCGCGAATTTTGTCCATGTAATCCAATAAGGCGTCATGCATTTTGCTGCGAACGTCTGCAAAACGGATATCATCGATCAGGTTATGCATTTCATTTGGGTCATTACGGCGATCGTAAAGTTCATCACTGGTGAAGAGGTTGAGTACCAGTTTAAAGTCATCCGTCACCCAGCAACGCACCGGAATAAAACCGCCAAAGCTGTCATGCTCAATCTCGTAGCGGTTAAATTCCACCATTACACCGCGTGGCTCTTTCACGGCAAGGATATTTTCCCCCGGCAGAATCTCTGGTTTTTCAATATCTGCCAGCGCCATCATTGTCGGCAGTAAATCGATATGACTGACTGGCGTATCGACCTGTCGCCGCTCCCCTTGCGGCGAACGGATGATCAGCGGAATACGGGTGATGTCGTCATACATCGCCGCTCCTTTACTGATCAGCTTATGTGCGCCCATCATTTCGCCGTGATCGGAAGTATAAATGACCCACGTATTTTCACGTTGCTCTGGCGTTAAGGCATTGATGACCCGTCCGATTTGGTCATCAACAAAGTCATTACAGGCAAAATAGAGCGGATGGTGATAAAGCCCGTCATCACCGACTGGCGATGGCATCGCCTGCGCCCATAAGCGGTGATGTTCCGGTTTGTTCGCCAGGTCATCCTGAGCTTTCTCGCCCAGATCGTAGTAAAAATCAGCGTATTTCTCTAAATACTCCACCGGACAGGTGAACGGGTGATGCGGCTCATCATACGAAACCACCATCAGGAAGGGTTCCTCGGCGCGCGCGGGCTGTTGCAGAAAATCTACCGCCCGATTGCTGATGCGGTGCGCCCAGGTGAAGGTTTCGTCGATATGGTTCGCCTGTAAATCCTCAACGCTGTTTAGGCCATTGCGCCACAGGCTGATCTCTTTTTCCGTCAGTTCGCTAAGGTAGTTCGCCCCATCGAACCAGTAATCAGCGTCCCACTCCGGCGGACACTCGCCAGTGCCGAAATAGTCATGACCGTCGAGATGCCATTTGCCGATGTAACAGGTGTGATAGCCGGCATCCTTAAAGTAGCGCCCCATAGTGGAGATGTTTTTGCCTGGCGCGACGTTGTTGGTCCACGGGCCGGACTGGTTAGCGTAGATACCGGTAAATAGTCCGGCGCGTGCAGGCGTACAAACCGGTGAACAGGTGTAGGCGGAATTAAAGCGAATACCTTCCGCCGCCAGACTATCAATATTTTGCGTATTCAGCGGTTTACCGCTATAGCAACCGACCATATTGGTGGCCTGGGTATCGGTCATGATGAACAGAAAATTGGGGCGTTTCATAGGCTATCCTTCGCGTCGGGAGTAAAGGTTACGGCTGGGTCGTGACGATGCCGCCAGCTGTCAAAAATCAGGTAGACAATCACTACGGCGGCAATGAAATAACTGATCATCGCTAACCAGCGCGTACCGTAGCCGCCGAATTCAGCCAGCCCGGCATAGACGCCAATCATCGCGAACAGGATGCCAATTGACGCGATCTTGACGTTTCTCCACGGTTTCATGTCCACCGCAAACGCATCTTTGAAGGTGAACGGCGTGGCGCGCGGTTTGATAAAACCGATCACCAGCATCACGACCACGTTGATGCAGAACGTACAGGCCAGCACATAGAGGAAATGGAAGTCGAACTTCACCAGATAGTTGATGGTGATGTAGCTGATTATGCCAATCCCCATCGCCACTTTTGCCGCCAGCGCCGGGATGCGCGGGAAGAAAAAGCCCATAATGATGATGGTAACCAGCGGCACGTTGTAAATGCCGTTGAGCTGTTTCATCCAGCTATACAGCCCCTGCGGCGCGTTGGCGATCCACGGCGCGACCAGCACCGAAACGATAGCGATAAAGAAACCAAATTTGCGCCCGACGGTGACCAGCTGCTGCGGCTCGGCATTCTGGTTAATGATGCGACGGTAAATACCCATACTGAATAACGTACTGGCGCTATTCAGAAAGCCGTTGAAGGTACTGATCACCGCACCAAATAACACCGCGCCGAAGAAACCCACCATTGGCACTGGCAGAACGTTATTGACCAGCGTCGGGTAGGCCATGTCGGCTTTCGGTAAATCCTGATACAGATGAAACGCAATCAACCCTGGCAGCACCAGTACCAGCGGGTCGAGCATTTTCAGCACCGCCGTTAACAGCGCCCCCTTTTGCCCTTCCGCCAGGCTTTTTGACGCCAGCGTGCGTTGCACGATGCCCTGATTTGTACACCAGTAAAAGGTGTTCACCAGAATCAAACCGGTAAATGCCGCGCCAATCGGCAAGGGATCGGTCGGGCCACCGATTGAGTTTAATTTCTCGGCGTGAACGGTGGTGAGTTGCTCAATGCCCTGCATAAAGCTGCCCTTGCCCATCGCGATCAGGCCAAATACCGGCACCATCAACCCGCCGATAACCAGCCCAATACCGTTGATGGAGTCCGCCACTGCCATTGCGCGCAGTCCGCCGATCACCGCATACAAAATTCCCGCCAGACCAAGCAAAATTACCAGTAGCCAGATAGCCGCACCGTGAGAAATCTGTAGCGATTCCCCGACGTGAAACAGGCTGTTGAGCGCCAACGCGCCGGAGTAGAGAACAATCGGCAGAAAGCAGACGCCGGTGGCAATGAGGAAGCAGAAGTCGATGATAATACGCGTCGTTTTATCATAACGTTCCTCCAGAAAATCGGGGATGGTGGCAATGCCGCGCTTCAGATAGCGCGGTAAAAAGATTAGCGCGAGGAAGATCAGCGTCACCGCTGAAGTCACTTCCCAGCCCATCACCGACATGCCGCTTTTGTAGGCCTGCCCGGAAAGGCCGACCAGTTGTTCCGTGGAAAGGTTGGTTAGCATTAACGAAGCGGCAATAACCGGCGCTTTTAGTGAACGTCCGGCAAGAAAATAGCCTTGTTGCGATCCGGTATCTGTTTTGCGGACCTTCCACCAGGTGATCACCGCCACCAGCAGCGTAAAACCGACAAAACTCAAGATTTGTAACGAATTCATCTCATAGCCCTTATTTATGTTTATGTCCCGGACGCATGAATATAGGGAGAGGTAAAATGCGTCGGGTCAGGCAGTCAGATTCTTAAAATACAAACGTCGTATCCCTGAACGGATTGTTTTCTGTTAAGTTCAGGTTGTGAGCATAATTCGCCGGAGGGATATTAAAATGAATGGAAAATTGCAAAGTTCAGATGTAAAAAACGAAACTCCGTACAATATTCCCTTATTGATTAACGAAAATGTGATCTCCAGCGGAATTTCTCTGATCTCGCTCTGGCATACCTACGCCGACGAGCATTACCGGGTGATCTGGCCGCGGGACAAGAAGAAACCGCTTATCGCCAACTCATGGGTTGCGGTGTATACCGTACAAGGATGTGGGAAAATTCTTTTAAAGAATGGCGAACAAATAACACTGCATGGCAACTGTATTATATTCTTAAAGCCAATGGATATTCACTCTTATCACTGTGAAGGTTTAGTCTGGGAACAGTACTGGATGGAATTTACCCCCACCAGTATGATGGATATTCCCGTTGGTCAGCAAAGCGTTATTTATAATGGCGAAATTTATAATCAGGAACTCACCGAAGTTGCTGAGTTAATAACTTCACCAGAAGCAATAAAAAATAATCTGGCAGTCGCTTTTCTGACGAAAATTATTTATCAGTGGATTTGTCTTATGTACGCAGATGGTAAAAAAGATCCACAACGGCGGCAAATTGAAAAATTAATTGCCACTTTACATGCCAGTCTGCAACAACGCTGGAGCGTAGCTGATATGGCTGCCACGATCCCCTGTAGCGAAGCCTGGTTGCGTCGTCTGTTTTTACGCTATACCGGCAAGACGCCGAAAGAATATTACCTCGATGCGCGTCTGGATCTGGCGCTATCGCTATTAAAGCAACAAGGAAACTCGGTTGGCGAAGTCGCTGATACGCTCAACTTCTTCGACTCCTTTCATTTCAGCAAAGCCTTTAAACATAAATTTGGTTATGCGCCGTCAGCCGCGCTAAAGAATACGGACCAGCACCCAACGGATGCCAGTCCACACAATTAACGTAACTCTGGCCAGTACGCTTTGTTGGCCTCCAGCAACTCATCCAGAATAGCTTTGGCGACCGAGGCGCTCGGTACCGTTTTCGACAACGTAATCGCCTGCCACAGGTGCTGATATGAACGCTGTTCCCAGGCGTCCACGACCAGTTTTTCCACCGCCACTTGCTGACTCATTAACCCTTTCTGAAACTGCGGGATATCGCCGACCACCAGTGGTTCAGGCCGTAGTAGCGCACGCGCATCTGTTTGCGATCTTGCAGCCCAACAATTTGCGCCATCCGGCTTTCAATACCGATTGGCATGTCACAGATGTTGAGGATTTTCGCATTCGGGCGCAGACGACGCGTGGCTTCTGCGACAATGGCTGCCGGGTTGGAGTAGTTGAGCATCCAGGCATTTGGTGAATATTTTTCCATATAATCCACCAGTTCCAGGACGCCGCCAATGGAACGCATGCCGTACGCTATTCCGCCGGGTCCGCAAGTTTCCTGACCAACAACACCGTGGCGCAGTGGGATTTTTTCATCCAGTTCGCGCATCGGGTACTTGCCGACGCGGATGTGCGCCATGACAAAATCAACGTCGCTGAACGCCACTTCAGGATCGGTGGTGTAACTAAACGCAATGTCCGGCGCTTTCTCTTTAAGGATGACTTTACAGGCTTCGGCAATCACTTCCTGCCGCGCGCCATCGTTATCATAAAATTTCAGTGCACGAAGCGGGAAACGCTCCTGATTCGCCAGGAGCATCAACACGATGCCTGGCGTAAAGGTGCTTCCACCGCCTGCGACAACCACTGAGAATTTGGTCATTATACTGCCTCCGTAATGGCAACATTTTCTGCTGATTGATGAGAATTAATTAAGCTATCGAGCTGTTCACGCAGCTGGGATACATGCAGACCAATGATCACCTGAATGGCATCGCCACTACGGAAGACGCCGTGCGCTCCCAGCTTTTTAAAGACTTCGTCATCCAGCGTTTGTGACATGTCATGCAGTGCAATGCGTAGACGCGTCGCACAATTGTTAATGCTGGAGATATTGCCGACCCCGCCCAGGGCTTGCAGGATACCGGCAGCCTGATCCAGCTCTTTTTTTGGCTCTGCCGCGGTGGTTTGGCCTCGCGAGGCTTTGTATTCGGCTTTTGAGTAGAGTTTCACTTCCGCATCTTCACGTCCCGGCGTGCACATGTTGAACTGCAGAATCAGTGTGCGGAAAACCACGAAGTACAGCAGGGTAAAGCACAACCCAATGGCGATTTGGGTCAGCATCATATCCGCGTGGTTGCTGAACATCGGGATCCAGTTTTGCGGTAAAACCTGGTCAATCAGACCTCCGCCCATGTTGCCCACCACACCAAAGAGATACATCACGGTCGACATTGAGGCCGCAAGCACAGCGTGTACCGCAAACAGCAACGGTGAAATGAACAGGAAGGTAAATTCCAGCGGTTCGGTAATTCCCACCAGCATGGCGGTTAAGGTTGCGGGAATCAGCAAGCCCGCCACTTTTACCCGATTTTCCGGTGCGGCAGTGAAGTACATCGCTAAAGAAATGCCCACGGCACCAAAGATTTTTGAGTTACCGTGCAGGGCAAAACCGCCTTCCGGGAACAACGATTTCAGCGGCTCGGCGCTCAGACTGAACTCTTGCAGATGCTGCGCCCAGTACATCTGAATGCCGCCTTCAACAGCTGCCGGACCAAAGATAAACGGTCCGTAGATGAAGTGGTGTAAACCGGTTGGGATCAGAATACGTTCGAGGAAGGTGTAAACCCACACCCCAAGCGCACCCGCCGAACGCAGGAACGCTTGCAGAGATTCAATCCCCATTTGTACTTTTGGCCAGCCGAGCAACGTCAGCCAGGCACAGGGGATCATCACCAGGAAGGCGATAATCACCACATAAGACGTCCCCTGGAAAATGCCGAGAAAAACCGGCAGTTTTTTATCGAACAGACGGTTATGCAGCGCCGTCACAATGCCGGAAATGATAATTGCGCCGATAATGCTGGTATCGAGGGTTTTAATCCCGGCCATCATTGTCAGACCGCTACCTGCCACCGCGTCCTGAGTGAAATCGACGCCGAAGTAGCTTCCCCAGGTCATTCCCATCGCGTTGATGAAATAGTTCCAGGTCAGGAAACTCACCATCACCGCCAGACAAGCACGCCCCTGCGCTTGCTTAGCAAGGCCAATGGGTAAACCGACAGCAAAAATCAGCGGCATATTACGGAACACCGTCCAACCGCCCTCTTCAATAATGTGTACGATTTGCGCGAATAAACTGTTCGGATCGGTCAGTGATTCCCCGACAAACATCGGGTTTTGCAGCAAGATGGCAAGACCCACCACAATCCCGGCGAAGGGAAACAGCAGCACTGGCGTGAACATCGCGCCGCCAAAGCGTTGAATTTGACTGAGCATTTCCACATCCTCTTTTCTCAATTCTGTAAGTAGGAAGCCTGATTGGTTATGCGGCAGGCCTGGAGCGAGGATAGGAAGATGCGATCGGCAGAACATGACGACCCAATGGGATTCGTGATCGCTTTCATGCTTTTCGTTGGGCGGTAGAGATCTACGTTTTCGCGAAAAAGTAGACATCTGTGAGCACAGGTACACAGCATCGAACACATCTTTAAAAAAAAGATGTTTTTTCAATCGATTAAGCAGAACTTGTGGGCGCATTACCCGTGCTTGCAGGCAAAAAAGAGATCTAGAGATGATCTACAAAAGCATTGCGGAGCGGTTAAGAATTCGACTTAATTCCGCAGATTTCACGCTAAATAGCCTTCTTCCCGGTGAAAAAAAGTTGGCGGAAGAATTTGCGGTATCGCGGATGACCATCCGTAAAGCCATTGACCTGCTGGTAGCGTGGGGATTGGTGGTCCGCCGCCACGGCAGCGGCACTTACCTGGTGCGCAAAGATGTACTGCATCAAACCGCCAGCCTGACCGGGCTGGTGGAGGTGTTAAAACGGCAGGGAAAAACGGTCACCAGCCAGGTGCTGATTTTTGAAATCATGCCTGCGCCTCCGGTCATTGCCAGCCAGTTACGGATTCAAATCAACGAGCAGATCTACTTCTCCCGTCGCGTTCGTTTTGTGGAAGGGAAACCGCTGATGCTGGAAGACAGCTATATGCCGGTAAAACTGTTCCGTAATCTTTCGCTGCAACATCTGGAAGGGTCGAAGTTTGAATATATTGAACAAGAGTGCGGGATTTTGATTGGCGGTAATTATGAAAGCCTGACGCCAGTGCTCGCCGATAGACTGCTGGCGCGGCAAATGAAGGTAGCGGAACACACGCCACTGCTGCGGATCACCTCGTTGTCATATAGCGAGAGCGGGGAGTTTTTGAATTATTCAGTGATGTTCAGAAATGCCAGCGAATACCAGGTGGAGTACCATTTACGGCGACTCCACCCGGAAAAGAGTTAACCGATACTCCAGAAGAGCACCGCCAGTAATTGGGGGGTGATAATGCGCAGGAACATCACTAACGGATAGACAGTGGCGTAAGAGAGCGCCGCCGCACCGCTGGTTGGATGAAGATTATTAGCAAACGCCAGCGCCGGAGGATCGGTCATGGAACCTGCCAGCATCCCGCACATGGTCAGGTAATTCATTTTGGCTAACATCCGCGCCAGAATGCCAACAGTAATCAGCGGAACGGCGGTGATCAGGGCACCATAACCAATCCAGCTTAGCCCTTCGCCATTGACCAGGGTATTCACAAAATCCCCACCAGATTTCAGACCAACGACCGAGAGGAACAGCACGATCCCCAGCTCCCGCAGCGCGAGGTTGGCACTTGGCGGCATAAACCAGTACAGCTTGCCGATACTGCCGATACGCCCGAGGATCAACGCCATAATCAGCGGACCGCCCGCCAGCCCCAGTTTCAACGCGGCCGGGAACCCAGGCACAAAGACGGGAATAGAACCTAACAATACGCCAAGCCCGATGCCAATAAACACTGGCAGCATCTGAACCTGTTGCAGTTTTTGCTGCGCATTCCCCAGCACATTGGCAACGGCATCAATTGCGGACGGACGCCCCACCAGATTGAGGATATCGCCGAACTGCAGGCTGATATCGCCACTGGCGACCAGTTCGACCCCGGCACGGTTCAGGCGCGAGATAACAACGTCATAGCGTTCTTTAAAGTGCAGGTCGCGAATACGTTTTCCGAGCACGTTTTCATTGGTGACCACCACACGCTCGACGCGCAAATCAGTGCCTTTCGTGGACAGCGAAGTATCGACCTCCTGACCAATCACCAGTTGCGCATTATGTAAATCCGCTGGCTGACCCACCAGATGCAGCAAATCGCCCAGTTGAATAATGGTATCTGGCGAAGGAACTTTTAGGGTTTCTTCGCGTTTCAGACGCGAGCAGATAATTTTGTCGCCGTTGAGAATCGGTACATCTTTAATGGCTAAATCATGCAGGTTAGGGTTCTCAACGCGAATATTGATAGTCTTGATCAGCGCGCCGCCATTGGTGCGTGAAGACTCGTGCTGCTGAGCTTCTGTCTCGACATTGACGCGGAAAATAACCCGCAACATCCACATGGTGAACAGAATCCCGCAAATGCCGAATGGATACGCCATCGCGTAACTCATCCCCATCTGATCGACCATTTCCATTGGTGTACCCAGGTCGCGCAAAATCTGCTGCCCTGCCCCCAGCGCTGGCGTATTGGTAACCGCACCGGAGAAAATCCCCAGCACTACCGGCAGTGGAATATCAAACAGTTTATGCAGGATGGCGGTAACCAGACCACCGATGATGACGATCAGAACAGCAAACAGGTTGAGGCGTAATCCGGAGACGCGCAATGAGGCAAAGAAGCCCGGCCCTACCTGAATCCCGATAGTATAAACGAACAGGATCAGGCCAAATTCCTGAATAACATGCAGCATATCGCTACTTAATGTCATCCCCGCCTGAGAAACAAAATGGCCGACGATGATCCCACCAAACAGCACGCCGCCAATACCTAATCCTATGCCGCGAAATTTGACATTGCCGATAAACAAACCGACGACTGCCACCAAAGCCAGAATACTGACCGTTAATGCTATATCACTCATCGTCCATTTCTCTTGAGATAACATTTTTAATTGCTACGGATTATGGCTGAATCGGTGAAGCAGATTTGCCTTATAGCGCACATTATCACGGGAAAGAACGTGCCGAAATATCTTAAACAGGCGAAATTTAACGCATTGTTGAAGAAGAAAGACAAAAAAAGCCCCACCAGAATGGCGGGGCAAAGAGAATAGCTAGTTAGCTATTTAACGCGGGACGTTCGCTGATAGCGATACGCTGCGCTGCGATGGGTTCAGGCTCATTACGAATTAAATCAATATGCAGTAAACCGTTTACGAAGGTTGCGCCAGAGACTTCCATATTTTCAGCCAGCGTAAAGCTCAGGCTAAATGGCTGATTCATAAGCCCTTGATGCAGCCATTTTTTCTCTTCTTTTGGCTGCTCCGGCGTGCCTTTTACGCTCAGGCGCGTACCTTCCAGTTGAATCTCTAAATCTTCCTGACGGAAACCTGCCAGCGCAAGGGTAATGCGGTAGTGGTTATCGTCGCTTTTCTCAATGTTGTACGGCGGGAAGCTCTGGCTTTCACCGGCGTTTTGCAGTGCGTTGGCCAGTTTGTCAAAACCGATCCATTGACGCATCAGTGGGGATAAATCGAAGTTACGCATAGTCATTTCTCCTTCTAAGAAGCGAGTAAGTACCTGCAAATCCGAAGATTCGCATATGCTCCCTGACGGCGAGCATGGAGATGTCAGGCCGCGCCAGGCGGCCTTAGGGAATTAGTTGATTTCGATACGGCGCGGTTTTTTCGCTTCCGGAATCACGCGTTCGAGATCGATATACAGCAAACCATTTACCAGGTTAGCGCCACGAACATGAATGTTCTCAGCTAACTGGAATTTGCGTTCAAAGTTGCGTTCAGCGATGCCCTGGTACAGATAGGTGCGCTCTTTTTGTTCGTCGGCGTGAGCACCTTTCACCACCAGCAGATTATCCTGGGCGGTAATTTCCAGTTCGCTCTCAGCAAAACCAGCCACAGCGATAGCAATGCGGTAATGGTTTTCGTCTACCAGTTCAACGTTATACGGAGGGTAGCCGCCATTACTCTGGCTCTGGTTGTTTTCTAAGTGGTTAAACAAACGGTCAAATCCAATAGCAGAACGGTAAAGCGGGGATAAATCAAAGTTACGCATAATCAATAGCTCCTGAAATCAGCGAGAATGTAAGACCTTCCACAATGGACAGGTCAGGTAGCCAGAACACCCATCAGGCGCGTCCTCATCGGCGACGATGTAAAAATGGGTCTGGAAATGAACTTTTCAAGCCTTATCAGCGGACTTTTTTTTGCAGTTTATGGTCTATTGCATAGACTGAGGGGGCAGCACGAAACGTTAAAGTGCGATAGCCGCCACAGTGCGACGTAATGATGATGTTATTTTCAGCAAGGGATCGCTATAACTCATCAGGCCAACACCCACGATCAACAGATGAATTTATTATGATAAGAAATGTGTTGTTAGCGTTCATGATATGCAGCGGAATGACATTACTCGGAGGATGCTCCAGCGTGATGTCCCATACCGGAGGGAAAGAAGGAACGTATCCCGGCACCCGCGCCAGCGCAACCATGATTGGCGACGATGAAACCAACTGGGGCACTAAGTCGCTGGCGATTCTCGATATGCCGTTTACCGCTGTGATGGACACGCTTTTACTGCCGTGGGATGTGTTCCGCAAAGACAGTTCGGTGCGCTCACGCGTTGAAAAAAGCGAAGCCAACGCGCAAGCCACCAATGCGGTTATTCCACCGGCCAGAATGCCTGATAACTGATTTAGCGATCAGTTTCGGTGATCCACAGCTGGCCGCCTTCCATCCACGCCAGCCACTGACCATCCGGCGAGAAGACCACGGCGTCCGCAGAAGGTGGATTGGCGTGGTTTTCGGTTAAATACTCAACCTCGCCGCTTTGCGCATGGGCACAAGCAATTCGATTATCCAGCACAAAGCCCAACCATTCTCCTGACGGATGCCAGTTAAATGCAGACTGAATATCCGTTTTGTTATGGGTTAACTGGCGCGGCTCGCCGCCCTGTGGCGAGATAAGCCACAGTTGCACAATGCCGTTATCATCACGCATTAAAAACGCGATTTGCGTACCCTGCGGATTACAGCGCACCCAGTGGCGCGGGACGTTGACTAACCCCGGATAAGCCCGATGGTGGGTAAAGGTTAAACGTCGCTGCACGACGCCGCGCGGTGGCGCGGGCAGGGTGGTTTCCGTTCCACTTAACGGCGCATCACCTGCTGCTTTCCAGCTAGCTTCATCTTGCGGTAACTCAACGATAAACAGCTCCGGCACTTTCTCGCCCTTTGGCGAAAGTGTGTCGCCAATAAACGCCAGCGCGTGATTTCCTACCCATCCTTCTTCATAAGCACGATTGATTTCATCACTGCCAGGCTGCGGTGTGGGCGTGGTTTTGCTCACCAGTACGCACCAGTGGCTACCGCTGTATTCACGCGGATGCTGCTTTTGTACGTTGACCGGGCCAAACGGTGCGGCAACACCGACGTTTCGCAAATCCAGCGCCGGATCGAGTTCATGCATTACATGGTCGTTATAGGTAAAGCTCACCCTTTCTCCGTTCGGGCTAAAGACATGCACATGGCTGCCGCCGCGCAGCGCTCCTGGCGTATACGGCGCGGTAATATCCATTGCATCGAGATTGCTCACCTTGCCGCCTTCAGCAATGACTCCGCGTCGATGATGGAAGTCGTAATGCCATGTTTCATCAGGATTTTCCGGGCCATGGATGAAAACATATTTCTCTGACTTCGGATGAACGGTCACCACGCCGACGTGTGCGCCCTGTGACGCGCGATAGATAACCTCGACCTCGCCGGTATGGATATTCACACGCTCAATGGTCTCGCCGGTAAACGACGCCCCAGAAGGACGCACGTCAAATACCAGCCACTGGCTGTCGGGCGTCCAGGTATTGGTATTGGTGAGCAGGTGATTACGGGGAGCAAAGGTTATCTGTTTCATGGCGCGGTCCTGATACAAAACGGGTCCCGCCATCATACTTCACAAGGACTTCACTTTCAGACAATAGTCTTTTGCCATCGTGATGAATGTGAGTGAAAAGATGGAACATTTCGACGTGGCGATTATTGGCCTCGGCCCGGCAGGATCGGCGTTGGCGCGAAAATTAGCAGGCAAAATGCAGGTGATCGCGCTGGATAAAAAGCACCAGTGTGGTACTGAAGGTTTCAGCAAACCTTGCGGCGGTCTGCTGGCACCGGACGCGCAGCGATCTTTTATTCGCGATGGACTGACGCTTCCTGTCGATGTGATCGCCAATCCACAGATTTTCAGCGTCAAAACTGTCGACGTCGCCGCATCGCTCACGCGTAACTACCAGCGAAGCTATATCAATATTAATCGCCATGCTTTCGACTTGTGGATGAAATCGCTGATCCCCACCAGCGTTGAGGTTTATCACGATAGCCTGTGCCGAAAAATCTGGCGTGAGGATGATAAATGGCATGTCATTTTTCGTGCAGACGGCTGGGAGCAGCATATTACCGCCCGCTATCTGGTCGGTGCCGATGGTGCCAACTCGATGGTGCGGCGACATCTCTACCCGGATCATCAAATCCGTAAATATGTCGCAATCCAGCAGTGGTTCGCAGAGAAACATCCGGTGCCGTTCTACTCCTGCATCTTTGATAATTCGATAACTAACTGTTATTCATGGAGTATCAGCAAAGACGGTTATTTTATCTTTGGCGGTGCTTATCCAATGAAAGACGGTCAGACGCGTTTCACGACGCTGAAAGAGAAAATGAGCGCCTTTCAGTTCCAGTTTGGTAAGGCGGTGAAAAGCGAAAAATGCACGGTGCTGTTTCCCTCACGCTGGCAGGATTTTGTCTGCGGTAAGGACAACGCCTTTCTGATTGGCGAAGCGGCAGGATTTATCAGCGCCAGTTCGCTGGAGGGGATTAGCTATGCGCTGGATAGCGCAGACATTCTGCGTGCGGTGTTACTGAAGCAGCCAGAGAAGCTCAATACCGCTTACTGGCGCGCCACCCGCAAACTGCGTTTAAAACTCTTCGGCAAGATAGTAAAAAGCCGATGCCTGACCGCACCGGCTTTAAGAAAGTGGATTATGCGCAGTGGTATGGCGCATATTCCACAGTTGAAAGATTAGCCAACGCGCTTCACATCGCCCACCAGCAGGATGTAAGAGAGCGCGCCAATCAACGCGACGGCGGAGATATAAACCAGTGCAGGTGCGAAACCGTAACCCTGCGCCAGGTACCCCACCACCAGCGGAACGGTGATGCCGCCCAGACCACCGGCGAAGTTAAACACGCCGCCGGTTAAACCAATCAGGCGCATCGGTGCCAGAGAAGAGACCAGCGACCAGGTAATCGAAGCAAAACCGTTGCCGAAGAATGCCAGCGCCATCAGGCACATAATCATCATCGGATCGTTGGTGTAGTTAGCGCCCATAATGCAGGTGGAGATCAGCAAGCCGCAGATAATCGGCGTTTTACGCGCAAAGCCCAGTGAAAAGCCCTTACGTACCAGCAGATCCGCGACCCAGCCAGAGAGCAGGACGCCGACAAACGCCGCGAGGAATGGCACCGTGGTCATAAAGCCTGCTTTCAGCGCCGTGATTCCTTTTTCCTGGGTTAAATAGTTCGGGAACCAGGTTAAGAAAAACCACAGTGTAGAAGCCACCGCAAATTGCCCAAGATAAACGCCGATCAGTTTACGATGGAACACCAGTTTCCAGTCTTTGGCTGTTAACGGCTGACGCGCCTCTTTCTTCACCGGCGCATCACCATCCACCAGACCGCCGCCATCACGAATGTAATCCAGTTCAGCTTTGCTGATACCTTTGGTCAGGCGCGGCGGCTGATAAACCTTAAACCAAATCAGCGACCAGATAATGCCGATACCACCAGTGACAATGAACACCCAGTGCCAGCTCAACATCTCCTGAATCCAGATCAGCAGCGGAGTCAAAAACGCCAGACCGACAAACTGACCAGACGTATAAAAACCAACGGCGGAAGCGCGTTCATGTTCCGGGAACCAGCTGGTCACCATCCGGTTATTGGTCGGGAAAGCGGGCGCTTCGAAAATACCGGTTATCGCACGCAGACCAATTAATGACATTAATCCCGTGGCAAAGCCCTGGAATAAAGTCGCCACTGACCAACCAAATATCGCAATAAAATAAGTCACGCGAGAACCTACGCGATCTAAAAACCAACCGCCGGGGATCTGGCATAGCGTATAAAGCCAGGCGAAGGCCGAAAATACATAGCCCATTTCCGCTTTCGTAATGCCGAACTCTTCCTGAATATGGGCGGAAGCCACGGCCAGGTTAGCGCGGTCAACATAACAAATGACCACCGTAATAAAGATCATCACCAGCGTCAGATAACGCCGACGCCCCGGCTTTGCTGCATTAACGGGAATATCCATAGCGAGCTTTCTCCAGATTTTGGGCATAGCGAAGCCGCTCACCATGCCCTGTAATTTACAGAGGGTTATATTTTTGTATTGCTGTTTTAGTGCCCGATGAGGGGCTTACGTGGCAGGAATTACCACTCTGCTACGCTGTTATCTTCATGACGCCAGAGCGGATTACGCCAGTCCGGGGCATTTTTACTGAACTCAATAACTTTAGCTTCGTCGATTTCCACACCTAAGCCCGGTTTCGTTAACGGTTTAAAGAAGCCGCCAACCATACTGAAGTCTTCTTTGTTTTTCACAAAGTCGAGTAACTCCGCGCCTTTGTTGTAATGAATGCCCATACTTTGTTCCTGAAGTACCGCGTTATAGGAAACAAAGTCGATATGCAGGCAAGCCGCCAGTGCAATCGGTCCGAGCGGACAGTGCGGCGCAAGGGTCACATCATAGGCTTCTGCCATTCCAGCAATTTTGTAGCATTCGGTAATACCGCCTGCATGGGAGAGATCCGGTTGCAGAATCGAAATACCGCCTGCCTCCAGCACGCGTTTAAAATCGAAACGTGAGAACATGCGCTCACCCGCCGCCAGTGGAATATGCGTTTGTGCCGCCAGTTTCGGGTAGTATTCGGCTTGTTCCGCCAGCACCGGCTCTTCAATAAACAGCGGGCGATACGGCTCCAGTTCTTTAATCAGCACTTTCGCCATTGGCGCGCTGACGCGACCGTGGAAATCAAGACCAAACTCAATCTGATTGCCAAAAGCTTCACGAATTTGTGCCACGGTGTTGACTGCCGCATCTACCGCGCGGGAGTTATCAATTAGCCCCAGTTCTTCACAACCGTTCAGTTTGAAGGTATCGAAGCCGATTTCGCGCAGGGTTTTAATGCCGTCGATAACATCCGCCGGACGATCGCCGCCGACCCAACTGTAGGCTTTAATTTTGTCGCGAACCAGGCCGCCCATCAGTTGCCAGACCGGCGCATTCAGCACTTTGCCTTTGATATCCCATAACGCCTGGTCGATCCCGGCAATGGCGCTCATCAGGATTGGACCGCCACGATAAAATCCGGCGCGATACATCACTTGCCATAAGTCATTGATGCGCGAAGGATCCTGACCAATCAAATAGTCACCCAGCTCGTGAACTGCCGCTTCCACCGTACGGGCGCGGCCTTCAATCACGGGCTCGCCCCAACCGACCACGCCTTCATCGGTTTCAATTTTCAGGAACATCCAGCGGGGAGGTAAACGATACGTGGTAATTTTGGTGATTTTCATTGCACTGCCTCTCGATACGCCTTAACAAATGCTGCTGCCTGCTGCGCGGTGCGTTCTACGGACTGCCCGGCGCGATAGAGATCGCTGCCTAAGCCCGCCCCAGCACAACCTGCGTCTATCCACTGCGCCAGGTTTTCTGGCGTCACGCCGCCAACGGCAAAGACTGCGATGTCCGATGGCAATACCGCTTTTAACGCTTTGATGTATTGCGGACCAAAAGCCGATGACGGAAATATTTTCAGCGCCTGCGCGCCCGCTTCGAGCGCGGTAAAGGCTTCGGTCGCCGTCGCGCAGCCGGGGCAGACGGTCATGCCGTAGCCCACCGCACGGCGGATCACTTCACTATGGATATTGGGCGTAACGATGAGCTGACAGCCCATCCTGGCGAGCGCATCGACCTGTTCAGGTTTCAGTACCGTACCTGCGCCAATCAACGCCTTGTCGCCATACGCATCAACGATGGCGGGAATGCTTTGCTCCCATTGTGGGGAATTCAGCGGGATTTCAACCGCGTCGAACCCGGCGTCAATCACCGCGCCAACATGCGCCAGCGCCTCGTCGGGCTTAATGCCGCGCAAAATGGCGATCAGCGGAAGTTTAGTTTGCCACTGCATGAGCGATGCTCCTTATACCAGCCTGAAATGCCGTGTCGCCCGCCACCGCCGTCACGTCGCAACCCATCGCCTGAAAGGCTTGCTGGTAGCGCGCGGTCAGCGATGTTCCGGCGACAAGGGTGATGGCGTGTTGATGGGTCACATAGTCGCGCATACTGGCAACCTCTGCGCCAATCAACAAACCAGAGAGAAATTCGCTGACCTGTTCGCGGGGAAGTGTTCCCAGCACATGCGAGGCGCGAACTTCAAAAAGCTGCGGCAATATGGCGGGCGCATTAAGGCCGCGCTCAAGGCCAGCCGCGAAGGCATCGGCAGAGTTTTCCTGCGGCGGCAAACCTGCGCCAATCAATGAGTGATTTAACAGTAAATGATGTAATTCACCGGTCATCACGGTGCGAAAATCGTTGATTTGCTGGCTATCGGCCTGCACCCATTTGCAATGCGTACCGGGCATAACATAAAGAGAGGAAGGAGCCAGAGCTCGCGCGCCGATCAATTGTGTTTCTTCGCCGCGCATCACATTGTGGTTATCGTCATGAGAGACGCATAATCCGGGAATAATCCAGATATTGTCGCCAACAGACGTTAATTGTTCGCCAATAGACGAAAAACGGGCAGGAACAGATAAATACGGAGCAACTTTCCAGCCGACATTGCTGCCGACCATTCCTGCCATCACCACTGGCGTATTTTCTTCACGCCAGTCGGTCGTGACTTCTGCTAACACCGCAGCCGGAGATTTTCCGTTCAGGCGCGTGACGCCTGCTTCTGATTGCCTGCTCTCCAGGCAGTGGTCGCCCTGATAAAGCCAGGCGCGCAGATTGGTCGATCCCCAGTCAATTGCGATGTAGCGAGCTGTCATGTGATTTCCTTTAACCTTCGTGTCGAGCTGGCGATCATGGTAAGCGCCGCCTGCTCTGCCGCATCGCCGTCCTGATGCCGTATTGCATCGAACAGCGCCTTATGTTCCTGGAGCGTTTGCGGCATGTTGGCCTCATCGCCCATCCAGGTTCGTTCAAAAACCGCCCGCTGCAACGAACTGATCGCAATGCTAAGTTGCTGTAACACCGGGTTATGTACCGACTGCAGCACCGCCTCGTGGTAGCGAATATCCGCTTCGTTAAACGCTTCGCGGTCCTGATTGTTGGCAATCATCTCGTTCAGCGCCGATTCAATCTGCGCCAGATCGCTGGAAGTCGCGCGCTCTGCTGCCCAACGGGCAATCGCCGGTTCCACCAGATTTCGCACTTCGCTCATGGCACTGATAAGCCGTGGGTCGTAGTCGTTTTCCAACACCCATTGCAGTACGTCAGTGTCGAGGTAATTCCACTGGTTACGCGGTGCCACAAACGCCCCGCGATAACGTTTCATTTCAATCAGCCGCTTCGCCATCAGCGAACGGAACACCTCACGGATGATGTTGCGCGAGGTTGCAAACTCTTCACAGAGCTCCGCCTCAGCCGGAAGTGGCGAGCCAGGTACGTATTTGCCGTGAACGATCTGTTTACCCAGCGTAATGACAATGCGATCGGTTTTATTGAGAGTCATGGAGAGTCCTTGTGCTCTGTATGTTCTTCTCTACTTTACCCCGATCGATGCATAACGCGGCAACTTTGTAGTACCAGCGTGATGACGTTCGCGTTTGCCGTGTGCGTAATGTAGTACAAACTTATATTGTTGTACTACAATTTAGATCACAAAAAGAACAATGCATAAAAAATGACATGCGTCGGGCAGAAATCTGAAAAGGGATATCAGGCGCTAAACAGGAGGGAAAGAAGAGTATGCTTTCAACGGCTTAGCTACTCGTTTAAAGGATTAATCATGAAGTTGAATTTTAAGGGATTTTTTAAGGCTGCCGGTTTATTCCCACTGGCGCTGATGCTTTCAGGCTGTATCTCGTATGCTCTGGTTTCCCATACCGCAAAGGGTAGTTCAGGAAAGTATCAATCGCAGTCAGACACCATCACTGGGCTATCGCAGGCAAAAGATAGTAATGGAACAAAAGGCTATGTTTTTGTAGGGGAATCGCTGGATTACCTTATCACTGATGGTGCCGATGACATCGTTAAGATGCTCAATGATCCAGCACTTAACCGGCACAATATTCAGGTTGCCGATGACGCAAGATTTGTTTTAAATGCGGGGAAAAAGAAATTTACCGGCACAATATCGCTTTACTACTACTGGAATAACGAAGAAGAAAAGGCACTGGCAACGCATTATGGTTTTGCCTGTGGTGTTCAACACTGTACCAGGTCACTGGAAAACCTAAAAGGCACAATCCATGAGAAAAATAAAAACATGGATTACTCAAAGGTGATGGCGTTCTACCATCCATTTAAAGTGCGATTTTATGAATACTATTCACCCAGAGGCATTCCGGATGGTGTTTCCGCAGCATTACTGCCAGTGACTGTTACGCTGGACATCATTACTGCACCGCTGCAATTTCTGGTTGTATATGCAGTAAACCAATAATCAGTAAGCGGGCAAACGCGTTTATGCTGTTTGCCCGTCCACTGATTAATTCAGCACATACTTCTCAATAGCAAACGCCACGCCATCTTCAAGGTTGGATTTGGTGACAAAGTTCGCCACTTCTTTCACCGAAGGAATAGCGTTATCCATCGCCACACCGACGCCTGCATATTCAATCATTGCGATGTCGTTTTCCTGATCGCCAATCGCCATGATTTCTTCCGGTTTAATACCTAACACGTCGGCCAGTGATTTCACACCCGTACCCTTGTTAACGCGTTTATCGAGGATTTCGAGGAAGTACGGCGCACTTTTCAGCACGGTATATTTCTCTTTCACTTCCTGCGGAATACGCGCGATAGCCTGGTCGAGGATGGCGGGTTCATCAATCATCATCACTTTCAGGAACTGGGTATTGGGGTCCATTTTCTCCGCTTCGCAGAACACCAGCGGAATGGTGGCAACGAAGGATTCATGCACCGTGTAGTAGCTGATATCACGGTTGGCGGTGTACAGCGTGGTGCGGTCCAGGGCGTGGAAATGAGAACCGACTTCGCGAGAGAGTTTTTCCAGGAAACGATAGTCGTCATAGCTGAGAGCAGTTTGCGCCACGGTGCTACCATCAGCGGCCTTCTGTACCAGCGCGCCGTTATAAGTAATGCAGTAGTCGCCCGGCTGTTCCATATGCAGCTCTTTCAGGTAGTTGTGCACACCTGCATACGGGCGACCCGTCGTTAGCACGACATTCACGCCACGGGCGCGAGCTGCGGCAATCGCATTTTTAACGGCGGGTGAAATGGTGTGATCGGGCAGCAGAAGGGTGCCATCCATATCGATAGCAATGAGTTTGATAGCCATGAGTTCCCCAGGTAGATTAGTTCCTGACCCATGCTAACGCGATTCCGCTCAAAAATCAGTACAACACCCGAGGGAAAAGGGGGATGCAACGCGGGTTGCATGCTCCCCATTTGCTTAGCGGAAGAGTTTCCCTTTCAGCAGTTCCATACCTGCGGAAAGCAGATCGTTATTGGCTTGTGGTGACACTTCACCTTGCGGTGAGAGCGCATCAATAATCTTCGGCAATTGCTCTGCCAGTAAACTGGAAGCTGTACTGGTATCCACGCCAAGTTTTTGCCCGAGATCGGACACCGCATTTGTGCCGAGTGCTGATTCCAGTTGCTCGCCGCTAACTGGTTGGTTGCCCTGTTGATTACTCAACCAGGTTGAGAGAATGGCACCTAAGCCGCCACTTTGCAGTTTTTCCAGCAGCACCTGAATGCCGCCCTGCTCCTCAACCCAACTTAAAATCGCCTGATATTTCCCCGCATCGCCTTTCAGAAAGGCACCGACAACTTCATCAAAAAGCCCCATGATAATCACCTGTAAAGCGTTACGTGTTGACCCAAAAAGTATAGATCTGCGGGATGATAATTGCGGATTGCAGAAATAAAAAGGGCGGAGATGATCTCCGCCCTTTTTTTATAGCTTCTTGCCGGATGCGGCGTGAACGCCTTATCCGGCCTACAAAATCATGAAAATTCAATACATTGCAAGATTCTCGTAGGCCTGATAAGCGTAGCGCATCAGGCACGCTCGCATGGTTAACGCCATTAAATATCGATATTCGCCGCTTTCAGGGCGTTCTCTTCAATAAACGCACGGCGCGGTTCAACGGCGTCGCCCATCAGCGTGGTGAACAACTGGTCAGCGGCAATCGCATCCTTAACGGTAACGCGCAGCATACGACGGCTTTCCGGGTCCATGGTGGTTTCCCACAGCTGTTCCGGGTTCATCTCGCCCAGACCTTTATAACGCTGGATGGAGAGGCCGCGACGGGACTCTTTCACCAGCCAGTCCAGCGCCTGCTCGAAGCTGGCTACCGGCTGACGACGCTCGCCACGTTCGATAAACGCATCTTCTTCCAGCAAGCCACGCAGTTTCTCACCCAGCGTGCAGATACGACGATATTCGCCACCGGTGATAAACTCGTGATCCAGCGGATAGTCAGTATCCACACCGTGGGTACGCACGCGAACAATCGGCTCGAACAGGTTTTGTTCGGCATTGGTGTGGACATCAAACTTCCACTGGCTGCCGTGCTGTTCTTTGTCGTTCAGTTCGCTGACCAGCGCGTTCACCCAGCGGGTAACGGTCTGCTCATCAGAGAGGTCGGCTTCCGTCAGCGTCGGCTGATAGATAAGCTCTTTCAGCATTGCTTTCGGATAACGACGCTCCATGCGGTTGATCATTTTCTGCGTCGCGTTGTACTCAGACACCAATTTCTCTAACGCTTCGCCAGCCAATGCCGGTGCGCTGGCGTTGGTGTGCAGCGTTGCGCCATCCAGCGCGATAGAGATCTGGTACTGATCCATCGCTTCGTCGTCTTTAATGTACTGTTCCTGCTTGCCTTTCTTCACTTTGTACAGCGGCGGCTGAGCGATGTAGACGTGACCGCGTTCAACGATTTCCGGCATCTGACGATAGAAGAAGGTCAACAGCAGCGTACGAATGTGCGAGCCGTCGACGTCCGCATCGGTCATGATGATGATGCTGTGATAACGCAGTTTGTCCGGGTTGTACTCGTCACGACCGATACCACAGCCAAGCGCGGTGATAAGCGTCGCCACTTCCTGAGAAGAGAGCATCTTATCGAAGCGCGCTTTCTCGACGTTGAGGATTTTACCCTTCAGCGGCAGAATCGCCTGGTTCTTGCGGTTACGCCCCTGCTTCGCAGAGCCGCCCGCGGAGTCCCCTTCCACCAGGTACAGTTCGGAAAGCGCCGGATCGCGTTCCTGGCAGTCTGCCAGTTTGCCCGGCAGGCCCGCTAAGTCGAGCGCACCTTTACGGCGGGTCATTTCACGCGCGCGACGCGCCGCTTCACGGGCACGGGCAGCATCGATAATTTTGCCAACCACGATTTTCGCGTCGGTTGGGTTTTCCAGCAGGTATTCTGCCAGCAGTTCGTTCATCTGCTGTTCAACCGCTGATTTCACCTCAGAAGAAACCAGTTTGTCTTTGGTCTGGGAGGAGAATTTCGGGTCCGGCACTTTCACGGAAACGACCGCAATCAGGCCTTCACGCGCATCGTCACCGGTGGCGCTAACTTTGGCTTTTTTGCTGTAGCCTTCTTTGTCCATGTAGGCGTTCAGGGTACGGGTCATCGCCGCACGGAAGCCTGCCAGGTGAGTACCGCCGTCACGCTGCGGAATGTTGTTGGTAAAGCAGTAGATGTTTTCCTGGAAGCCATCGTTCCACTGCAACGCCACTTCGACGCCAATACCGTCTTTTTCGGTGGAGAAGTAGAAGATATTCGGGTGGATCGGCGTTTTGTTCTTGTTCAGATATTCAACGAACGCCTTGATGCCGCCTTCATAGTGGAAGTGGTCTTCTTTGCCGTCACGCTTGTCGCGCAGACGAATGGAAACGCCGGAGTTGAGGAACGACAACTCACGCAGACGTTTCGCCAGAATTTCATATTCGAACTCGGTCACATTGGTGAAGGTTTCGAGGCTGGGCCAGAAACGCACCATGGTGCCGGTTTTTTCAGTCTCGCCGGTAACCGCCAGCGGAGCCTGCGGTACACCGTGTTCGTAGATCTGACGGTGAATTTTACCCTCGCGCTGGATAACCAGCTCCAGTTTTTGCGACAGGGCGTTTACAACCGAAACACCAACGCCGTGCAGACCGCCGGACACTTTATAGGAGTTATCGTCAAATTTACCGCCTGCGTGCAGAACGGTCATGATCACTTCCGCCGCCGATACGCCCTCTTCCGGGTGAATACCGGTCGGAATGCCGCGCCCATCATCCTGTACGGAGACAGAGTTATCGGCGTGAATGGTGACGATAATTTCTTTACAGTGACCCGCGAGCGCTTCGTCGATAGCGTTATCTACCACCTCGAATACCATGTGGTGCAGACCGGTGCCGTCATCCGTGTCGCCGATATACATACCCGGGCGCTTACGCACCGCATCCAGCCCTTTCAGGACTTTGATACTGGAGGAGTCATAAGAATTCGACATCAACGTTTCTCGCTCATTTATACTTGGGTTAATCCGTTATTTTACCCTTTTCCACGGTAAACATCTTCGAATTTTCGTCCGACATGTCTATAACGTGTTCAGCACTGATCGCGCTGACAAAGACCTGTGATTGCGTCGCTTTTAAGCGGCTGGCAAGCAGCCCGCGACGCTCATCATCAAGCTCAGAGGCAAAATCATCTATCAGGTAGAGACACCGCCGCCCGCTTTCACGGGTGAGGAACTCTCCTTGCGCCAGACGTAAGGCGCACATCAACAGCTTAAGCTGCCCACGCGATAAGGTATCTTCCACCGGCGCACCGTCGGCGCGAATGCGTAAGTCCGCTTTATGCGGGCCATGCGCGGTGTAGGTTAGCTGGCGATCGCGTTCAAAATTACGTTCCAGCACCTCAGCATATTCTGTCTCTTTCTCCCAGCCGCGCTGGAAAGAGAAAGTCAGAGAAAACTCAGGGAGAAATTGCTTACAGGTATCAGCCATATCGGCCGCGATACCGGCGCTATACTCCGCGCGCCAGGTGCTGATTTGCTCCGCCAGCGGGATCAGTTCTTTATCCCACGGGCGTAGCTGTTCGTAACGTGTCACCTGGCGCAGCGCCGCATTGCGCTGCTTGAGCAATCGCTTGAGATTGCTCCAGGCGGTGAAAAATCCGGGTTCGTTGTGAAAGCATCCCCAGTCGAGGAATGCTCTTCTGTATTTGGGGCCGCCGTTGAGTAAAGTAAACCCTTCAGGCGTTATCAGCTGCATCGGCATCAGGTGCGCCAACTCCGCAACCTTATGCCCGTCAGTACCGTCAATACGGACTTTGCTGTCGCCCTGTTTGTCTTTGGTTAAGCCAATCGCCGTCTCGCGCTCTTCGCCCTGTAATCGCCCATGGAGAACAAACGCCTCCTGCTCATGGCGAATGACGCGACCAATCTGCAAACTGCGAAACGCCCGACCATGGCCGAGCGTATAGATGGCTTCCAGCACGCTGGTTTTGCCACTGCCGTTGGCACCTACCAGAAAGTTAAAGCCGGGAGATAAAGCGAGATCCGCGGTTTCAATGTTGCGGAAATCGCGGATCAACAAGCGGGTGAGGGACATTACAGTCTCATTGGCATGACAACATAGGCAGCCGACTGTGATGCGGCATCTTCAATCTGCACGCTGGAAACCGAATCGGTCAGCATCATGCGGACGTTTTCACATTTCAGCGCGTTCAGGACATCCAGCACATAGCTGACGTTGAAGCCGATTTCCATCTCCGCACCGCTATAGGTAACGTCGAGGATCTCTTCCGCTTCTTCCTGTTCCGGGTTGTTGGCGGTGATTTTCAGCTGGTTTTCGCTGACATAAAGGCGCACACCGCGGAATTTCTCGTTAGAGAGAATTGCCGCGCGAGCAAACGCCTGCTTGAGGAGATCGCAGCCTGCTTCCAGATGCTTGTCCGGATTCTTCGGCAGAACGCGGCGGTAATCCGGGAAGCGACCATCCACCAGTTTAGAGGTGAAGATAAAGTCGCCAACGTGGGCGCGAATATTGTTGCTGCCAATCTGCACACGCAGCGGATTATCGCCGCCGTCGAGCATACGCATCAGTTCAATCACGCCTTTACGCGGCACGATCACCGAATGGCTTGGCAAAGATTGACCAATTGGCATTGAACAGACCGCCAGACGGTGGCCGTCGGTCGCCACGGTGCGCAGTTCTTCACCTTCGGTTTCAAACAGCATACCGTTTAAGTAATAGCGAACGTCCTGATGCGCCATAGAAAACTGGGTCGCTTCAATCAGACGCTTCATCGTCGCCTGCGGCAGGGTAAATTCGACTTCACTCTGCCAGTCATCGAGGTTCGGGAAATCCGCCGCTGGCAGGGTAGACAGCGAAAAACGGCTACGCCCGGAGCGCACCAGCATCCGCTCACCTTCCAGCTGCACGGCAATTTCCGCGCCTTCAGGCAGACCACGGCAGATATCAAAGAATTTGCGCGCCGGAACGGTCGTCGCTCCTGGCTCGTGTGGCTGAACCAGCGCAACGCGTGCCACCATTTCCATCTCGAGATCAGTACCGGTCAGCGACAACGTACCGTCAGCAACCTGTAACAGCAGATTACCGAGAATCGGTAGCGTAGGACGACCACCTAACGGACCGCTCACCTGTTGTAGCGGTTTTAATAAATGCTCACGTTCTACGGTAAATTTCATAGGTTTACGATGACAATGTTCTGATTAAATTTGAAAAATCTTCTTTGATATCGTGGCTCTCTTCACGCAGCTGCTCGATCTTCCGGCAAGCATGAAGCACCGTCGTGTGGTCACGACCACCAAACGCATCGCCAATCTCCGGCAGACTGTGGTTAGTCAGCTCTTTCGCCAGCGCCATCGCCATCTGGCGCGGACGCGCCACCGAGCGGGATCGACGCTTAGAAAGGAGATCCGCGACTTTGATCTTGTAGTACTCCGCCACCGTCTTCTGAATATTGTCGATGGTGACCAGTTTTTCCTGCAATGCCAGCAAGTCGCGCAGCGCCTCACGCACGAAGTCGATGGTGATCGCCCGTCCGGTAAAGTTGGCGTTAGCAATAACGCGGTTCAGCGCCCCTTCCAGCTCACGTACGTTAGATCGTAGACGCTTGGCGATAAAGAACGCCACTTCGCCTGGCAAACGAATGTCATTTTCGTCGGCCTTTTTCATCAGGATCGCCACGCGGGTTTCTAACTCTGGCGGTTCGATCGCCACAGTCAGCCCCCAGCCGAAGCGGGATTTCAAACGATCCTCAACACCGTTGATCTCTTTCGGATAGCGATCCGAGGTGAGAATGATCTGTTGATTACCTTCCAGCAGGGCGTTGAAGGTGTGGAAAAACTCTTCCTGAGATCGTTCTTTATTAGCAAAAAACTGAATATCGTCGATCAGCAGTGCATCTACGGAACGGTAGTAGCGTTTAAACTCTTCGATCGCGTTGTTTTGCAGGGCTTTAACCATGTCCTGAACAAAGCGCTCGGAGTGCATATAAACCACTTTGGCATTCGGCTTGCGCGCCATAATGCCGTTACCCACCGCATGCAGCAGGTGAGTTTTACCCAGACCCGTGCCGCCATAAAGGAACAACGGGTTATAGGCACCGCCAGGGTTATCTGCCACCTGGCGAGCCGCCGCGCGCGCCAGTTGGTTAGATTTACCTTCGACGAAGTTATCAAACGTGTGTTTGACGTTTACGTTAGAACGATAGGTCGGTTCTGCCGGGGCCGGGACGTTATCCCAACCTGAGCGCGTAGAAGGCGCAGCACGTTGCGGCTGCGTTTGCGCCACCTGTGCAGGGGCCGCGACGTTGCTCGTCACTGCCGCTTGTGGCGTTTGCGTCACCGGTTTGGTGCCGACTTCAAAACGCAGCTGTGGGGCATCCGCTCCGCAGAAACTGGTTAGCAGTCCATTGATATTATTAAGGTACTTGTCCCGTACCCAATCGAGGACAAAACGGTTTGGCGCGTACAGGGCCAGCGTGTTATCGCTCAGTTCCGCCTGCAATGGGCGTATCCACATACTGAATTCTGTGGCTGGTAACTCATCCTGCAATCGGGCAAGACACTGCTGCCAAAGCGAAAGTGACACGGCGGACTCCACTCGAACAAAAGTCGATAATGACTAAGGCTGAAACATTCATGATTGTTGACGTACGTCGAAAAGACCCTGCTTGAGGGTGACGCACGAACCGCTGTCTGCGGTTATATGCCCGATCAAGATCCTGCAAAACGATCGGGACCGCGGATCATAGCCTAAACTGCGCAAGAGATCTTCTGTTTCTCACAGATTTTCCCGATTTATCCACAGGACTTTCCAGAACTCGCTAAGTGTAAACGATCCTGCCGCGAGGCGGGCACGATTTACGCCGCATATTGGAAAATTTAATGACCATAGACAAAAATTGGCTTAATCGATCTAATAAAGATCCAGGACGATCCTTGCGCTTTACCCATCAGCCCGTATAATCCTCCACCCGGCGCGCCATGCTGGTTTCCACTGGTGTGAGGTCGTACATTTTCCCTGCGAAAAGGTGCGGAAAAGCGCGGTAAATAAGGAAAGAGAATTGACTCCGGAGTGTACAATTATTACAATCCGGCCTCTTTAATCACCCATGGCTTCGGTGTCCATCGTTTCATTTTTCGGCGGATATCCAATAAAGCCATTGAATTTATTCAAGTTTAGGTAGAAATCGCCATGAAACGCACTTTTCAACCGTCTGTACTGAAGCGCAACCGTTCTCACGGCTTCCGTGCTCGTATGGCTACTAAAAATGGTCGTCAGGTTCTGGCACGTCGTCGTGCTAAAGGCCGCGCTCGTCTGACCGTTTCTAAGTAATAAAGCTAACCCCTGAGTGGTTAAGCTCGCATTTCCCAGGGAGTTACGCTTGTTAACTCCCAGTCAATTCACATTCGTCTTCCAGCAGCCACAACGGGCTGGCACGCCGCAAATTACCATTCTCGGCCGCCTGAATTCGCTGGGGCATCCCCGTATCGGTCTTACAGTCGCCAAGAAAAACGTTCGACGCGCCCATGAACGCAATCGGATTAAACGTCTGACGCGTGAAAGCTTCCGTCTGCGCCAACATGAACTCCCGGCTATGGATTTCGTGGTGGTGGCGAAAAAAGGGGTTGCCGACCTCGATAACCGTGCTCTCTCGGAAGCGTTGGAAAAATTATGGCGCCGCCACTGTCGCCTGGCTCGCGGGTCCTGATAGCCCTCATTCGGGTCTATCAACGCCTGATTAGTCCGCTACTCGGGCCGCATTGTCGTTTCACTCCAACCTGTTCAAGCTACGGAATTGAGGCATTGCGCAGGTTTGGAGTGATAAAAGGCAGTTGGTTGACGGTGAAACGCGTATTAAAATGCCACCCTTTACACCCTGGTGGTGACGATCCCGTCCCGCCCGGACCATTTGATACCAGAGAACACTAACGATGGATTCGCAACGCAATCTTTTAGTCATCGCTTTGCTGTTCGTGTCTTTCATGATCTGGCAAGCCTGGGAGCAGGATAAAAACCCGCAACCTCAGGCCCAACAGACCACGCAGACAACGACCACCGCAGCGGGTAGCGCCGCCGACCAGGGCGTACCGGCCAGTGGCCAGGGGAAACTGATCTCGGTTAAGACCGACGTGCTTGATCTGACCATCAACACCCGTGGTGGTGATGTTGAGCAAGCTCTGCTGCCTGCTTACCCGAAAGAGCTGAACTCTACCCAGCCGTTCCAGCTGCTGGAAACTTCACCGCAGTTTATTTATCAGGCACAGAGCGGTCTGACCGGTCGTGATGGCCCGGATAACCCGGCTAACGGCCCGCGTCCGCTGTATAACGTTGAAAAAGACGCTTATGTGCTGGCTGAAGGTCAAAACGAACTGCAGGTGCCGATGACGTATACCGACGCGGCAGGCAACACGTTTACCAAAACGTTTGTCCTGAAACGTGGTGATTACGCTGTCAACGTCAACTACAACGTGCAGAACGCTGGCGAGAAACCGCTGGAAATCTCCACCTTTGGTCAGTTGAAGCAATCCATCACTCTGCCACCGCATCTCGATACCGGAAGCAGCAACTTCGCACTGCACACCTTCCGCGGCGCGGCGTACTCCACGCCTGACGAGAAGTACGAGAAATACAAGTTCGATACCATTGCCGATAACGAAAACCTGAACATCTCTTCGAAAGGTGGTTGGGTGGCAATGCTGCAACAGTATTTCGCGACGGCGTGGATCCCGCATAACGACGGTACCAACAACTTCTATACCGCTAATCTGGGTAACGGCATCGCCGCTATCGGCTATAAATCTCAGCCGGTACTGGTTCAGCCTGGTCAGACTGGCGCGATGAACAGCACCCTGTGGGTTGGCCCGGAAATCCAGGACAAAATGGCAGCTGTTGCTCCGCACCTGGATCTGACCGTTGATTACGGTTGGTTGTGGTTCATCTCTCAGCCGCTGTTCAAACTGCTGAAATGGATCCATAGCTTTGTGGGTAACTGGGGCTTCTCCATTATCATCATCACCTTTATCGTTCGTGGCATCATGTACCCGCTGACCAAAGCGCAGTACACCTCCATGGCGAAGATGCGTATGCTGCAGCCGAAGATTCAGGCAATGCGTGAGCGTCTGGGTGATGACAAACAGCGTATCAGCCAGGAAATGATGGCGCTGTACAAAGCTGAGAAGGTTAACCCGCTGGGCGGCTGCTTCCCGCTGCTGATCCAGATGCCAATCTTCCTGGCGTTGTACTACATGCTGATGGGTTCCGTTGAACTGCGTCAGGCACCGTTTGCACTGTGGATCCACGACCTGTCGGCACAGGACCCGTACTACATCCTGCCGATCCTGATGGGCGTAACGATGTTCTTCATTCAGAAGATGTCGCCGACCACAGTGACCGACCCGATGCAGCAGAAGATCATGACCTTTATGCCGGTCATCTTCACCGTGTTCTTCCTGTGGTTCCCGTCAGGTCTGGTGCTGTACTATATCGTCAGCAACCTGGTAACCATTATTCAGCAGCAGCTGATTTACCGTGGTCTGGAAAAACGTGGCCTGCATAGCCGCGAGAAGAAAAAATCCTGATTCGGTGAGTTTTCGCTAAAATAAGGGCGGTCAGTTGACCGCCTTTTTTCTTTTCGTAGGGCGGATAAGCACCGCGCATCCGCCACACAAAGCAACAGGAACATCATGAGCGATAATGACACTATCGTAGCCCAGGCCACGCCTCCGGGACGTGGCGGCGTTGGCATCCTGCGCATCTCCGGCTTCAAAGCCCGTGAAGTTGCCGAAACCGTGCTGGGTAAACTACCTAAGCCGCGCTACGCCGATTATCTTCCGTTTAAAGACGCCGACGGCAGCGTGCTCGATCAGGGGATTGCGCTATGGTTCCCTGGCCCGAACTCGTTCACCGGCGAAGATGTGCTGGAACTGCAAGGTCATGGCGGTCCGGTGATCCTCGACCTGCTGTTAAAACGCATTCTGACCATTCCCGGCCTGCGGATTGCTCGCCCTGGTGAGTTTTCCGAACGCGCGTTTCTTAACGATAAACTCGACTTAGCCCAGGCCGAGGCGATTGCCGATCTTATCGACGCCAGTTCGGAACAGGCGGCCCGTTCGGCACTTAACTCGCTGCAAGGCGCATTCTCCGCACGGGTCAACCATCTGGTGGAAGCCCTCACCCACTTGCGCATTTACGTCGAAGCGGCAATTGATTTCCCTGATGAAGAGATCGATTTCCTCTCCGACGGCAAAATTGAAGCCCAGCTTAATGACGTGATTGCCGATCTCGATGCAGTGCGTGCTGAAGCACGTCAGGGTAGTTTGTTGCGCGAAGGGATGAAGGTGGTGATTGCCGGACGTCCTAACGCCGGTAAATCGAGCCTGTTAAACGCGCTGGCGGGCCGTGAAGCAGCAATCGTAACTGATATCGCCGGAACCACACGTGACGTGCTGCGTGAGCATATCCACATTGACGGAATGCCGCTGCATATCATCGATACCGCTGGGCTACGTGAAGCCAGTGACGAAGTGGAACGTATTGGTATCGAGCGCGCGTGGCAGGAAATTGAACAGGCCGACCGCGTGCTGTTTATGGTCGATGGCACCACAACAGACGCCGTGGATCCGGCAGAGATCTGGCCGGAATTTATCGCCCGTCTGCCAGCGAAACTGCCGATCACCGTGGTGCGCAATAAAGCCGATATCACCGGCGAAACGCTGGGAATGAGTGAAGTGAACGGTCACGCGTTAATTCGTCTCTCGGCAAGGACAGGTGAAGGCGTGGAGGTGCTGCGTAACCATCTCAAACAGAGCATGGGCTTTGACACCAACATGGAAGGCGGCTTCCTGGCGCGTCGTCGCCACCTACAGGCGCTGGAACAGGCAGCGGAGCATTTGCAGCAAGGTAAAGCGCAACTGTTAGGTGCCTGGGCGGGTGAACTGCTGGCGGAAGAGTTGCGCCTGGCACAGCAGAACTTAAGCGAAATCACCGGGGAATTTACTTCAGACGACCTGCTGGGGCGGATTTTCTCCAGCTTCTGTATTGGTAAGTAACCGCGCTTACGAAGCCGTATTCTGACTGTCAGATGCGGCTTCGCTTCATTGTTAGCACTCCTGTTATTCCTCAACCCTTTTTTTTAACATTAAAATTCTTACGTAATTTATAATCTTAAAAAAAAGCATTTAGTATTGCTCCCCGAACGATTGTGATTCGATTCACATTTAAACAATTTTAGAATAGACAAAATTCTTGAGTATTATACTGTAGCCTCGTGTCTTTCGAGGATAAGTGCATTATGAATATCTTACATATATGTGTGACCTCAAAATGGTTCAATATCGACAATAAGATTGTCGATCACCGCCCTTAATTTACCCTTCTGTAGCCATCACCAGAGCCAAACCGATTAGATTCAATGTGAACGATTAGTTTGCTATATCTTAATTTTGCCTTTTGCAAAGGCCATCTCTCGTTTATTTACTTATTTTAGTAAATGATGGTGCTTGTATATATACATGGCGAATTAATGGATATTGCAGATGTAATATTCACAGGGATCACTGTAATTAAAATAAATGAAGGATTATGTAATGGAAAACTTTAAACATCTCCCTGAACCGTTCCGCATTCGTGTTATTGAGCCAGTAAAACGTACTACTCGCGCTTATCGTGAAGAAGCAATTATTAAATCCGGTATGAACCCGTTCCTGCTGGATAGCGAAGATGTGTTTATCGATTTACTGACCGACAGCGGCACCGGGGCGGTAACCCAAAGTATGCAGGCAGCGATGATGCGCGGCGACGAAGCCTACAGCGGCAGCCGCAGCTACTATGCGTTAGCCGAGTCAGTGAAAAATATCTTTGGTTATCAATATACTATTCCGACTCACCAGGGCCGTGGCGCAGAGCAAATCTATATTCCGGTACTGATTAAAAAACGCGAGCAGGAAAAAGGCCTGGATCGCAGCAAAATGGTGGCATTCTCTAACTATTTCTTTGATACCACGCAGGGCCATAGCCAGATTAACGGCTGTACCGTGCGTAACGTCTATATCAAAGAAGCCTTCGATACTGGCGTGCGTTACGACTTTAAAGGTAACTTTGACCTTGAGGGATTAGAACGCGGTATTGAAGAAGTTGGCCCGAATAACGTGCCGTATATCGTTGCGACCATCACCAGTAACTCTGCAGGTGGTCAGCCGGTTTCACTGGCAAACTTAAAAGCGATGTACAGCATCGCGAAGAAATACGATATTCCGGTGGTAATGGACTCCGCTCGCTTTGCCGAAAACGCCTATTTTATCAAGCAGCGTGAAGCAGAATATAAAGACTGGACCATCGAGCAGATCACCCGCGAAACCTACAAATATGCCGATATGCTGGCGATGTCCGCCAAGAAAGATGCGATGGTGCCGATGGGCGGCCTGCTGTGCATGAAAGACGACAGCTTCTTTGATGTGTACACCGAGTGCAGAACCCTTTGCGTAGTGCAGGAAGGCTTCCCGACATATGGCGGCCTGGAAGGCGGCGCGATGGAGCGTCTGGCCGTAGGTCTGTATGACGGCATGAATCTGGACTGGCTGGCTTATCGTATCGCGCAGGTGCAGTATCTGGTCGATGGTCTGGAAGAGATTGGCGTTGTCTGCCAGCAGGCGGGCGGTCACGCGGCATTCGTTGATGCCGGTAAACTGCTGCCGCATATCCCGGCAGACCAGTTCCCGGCACAGGCGCTGGCCTGCGAGTTGTATAAAGTCGCCGGTATCCGTGCGGTAGAAATTGGCTCTTTCCTGTTAGGCCGCGATCCGAAAACCGGTAAACAACTGCCATGCCCGGCTGAACTGCTGCGTTTAACCATTCCGCGTGCAACATATACTCAAACACATATGGACTTCATTATTGAAGCCTTCAAACATGTGAAAGAGAATGCGGCGAATATTAAAGGGTTAACCTTTACCTACGAACCGAAAGTATTGCGTCACTTCACCGCAAAACTGAAAGAAGTTTAATTAATACTACAGAGTGGCTATAAGGATGTTAGCCACTCTCTTACCCTACATCCTCAATAACAAAAATAGCCTTCCTCTAAAGGTGGCATCATGACTGATCAAGCTGAAAAAAAGCACTCTGCATTTTGGGGTGTTATGGTTATAGCAGGTA
This sequence comes from uncultured Escherichia sp., assembly GCF_948475835.1. NCBI lineage: Bacteria > Pseudomonadati > Pseudomonadota > Gammaproteobacteria > Enterobacterales > Enterobacteriaceae > Escherichia > uncultured Escherichia sp. The sequence continues at coordinate 42,824 of NZ_CAOLGM010000017.1, forward strand.
CAGTAATTGGTGGAGGTATGTTTGCTTTACCTGTTGATCTTGCCGGTGCCTGGTTTTTCTGGGGTGCCTTTATCCTTATCATTGCCTGGTTTTCAATGCTTCATTCCGGGTTATTGTTATTAGAAGCAAATTTAAATTATCCCGTCGGCTCCAGTTTTAACACCATCACCAAAGATTTAATCGGTAACACCTGGAACATTATCAGCGGTATTACCGTTGCCTTCGTTCTCTATATCCTCACTTATGCCTATATCTCTGCTAATGGTGCGATCATTAGTGAAACGATATCAATGAATTTGGGTTATCATGCTAATCCACGTATTGTCGGGATCTGCACAGCCATTTTCGTTGCCAGCGTATTGTGGATAAGCTCGTTAGCCGCCAGTCGTATTACCTCATTGTTCCTCGGGCTGAAGATTATCTCCTTTGTGATTGTGTTTGGTTCTTTCTTCTTCCAGGTCGATTACTCCATTCTGCGCGACGCCACCAGTTCCACTGCGGGAACGTCTTACTTCCCGTATATCTTTATGGCTTTGCCGGTGTGTCTGGCGTCATTTGGTTTCCACGGCAATATTCCCAGCCTGATTATTTGCTATGGCAAACGCAAAGATAAGTTAATCAAAAGCGTGGTCTTCGGTTCGCTGCTGGCGCTGGTGATTTATCTCTTCTGGCTCTATTGCACGATGGGGAATATTCCGCGCGAAAGCTTTAAGGCGATAATCTCCTCAGGCGGCAACGTTGATTCGCTGGTGAAATCGTTCCTCGGCACCAAACAGCACGGCATTATCGAGTTTTGCCTGCTGGTGTTCTCTAACTTAGCTGTTGCCAGTTCGTTCTTTGGTGTCACGCTGGGGTTGTTCGATTATCTGGCGGATCTGTTTAAGATTGATAACTCCCACGGCGGGCGTTTCAAAACCGTGTTGTTAACCTTCCTGCCACCTGCGTTGTTGTATCTGATCTTCCCGAACGGTTTTATTTACGGGATCGGCGGTGCCGGGCTGTGCGCCACCATCTGGGCGGTCATTATCCCCGCGGTGCTGGCAATCAAAGCTCGCAAGAAGTTTCCCAATCAGATGTTCACAGTCTGGGGCGGCAATCTTATTCCGGCGATTGTCATTCTCTTTGGCATAACCGTAATTTTATGCTGGATCGGTAACGTCTTTAACGTGTTACCTAAATTTGGCTGATCCCTTCAAGAAGCCAGCCATTTCGCTGGCTTCTTTCCTGTCAGGAAATCTCTTTTGTCCAAATGGCAACTCGCCTGATTCTCCTTCACCACGTATGCTTTGCGTCACCTTACTATCAGGACGCTTTAGCCCATGTCCCGCTTTTTAATTTGTAGTTTTGCCCTGGTTTTACTTTATCCCGCCGGGATTGATATGTACCTCGTTGGTTTACCGCGCATCGCCGCCGATCTCAATGCCAGCGAAGCGCAGTTGCATATTGCGTTCTCCGTATATCTGGCGGGGATGGCAGCTGCGATGTTATTTGCCGGTAAAGTGGCCGATCGTTCAGGGAGAAAGCCGGTCGCCATACCCGGCGCGGCGCTATTTATTATTGCCTCGGTGTTCTGTTCACTGGCTGAAACCAGCACGTTATTTCTTGCAGGCCGATTTCTACAGGGGTTGGGCGCAGGCTGTTGTTACGTAGTGGCGTTCGCCATTTTGCGCGACACGCTGGATGATCGACGTCGGGCTAAAGTGCTGTCATTACTCAACGGTATTACCTGCATCATTCCGGTGTTAGCGCCAGTGCTCGGACATCTGATTATGCTTAAATTCCCGTGGCAGAGTCTGTTCTGGGCGATGGCAATGATGGGCATCGCGGTACTGATGTTGTCTTTGTTTATTTTAAAAGAAACGCGCCCAGCGTCCCCCGCTGCTTCGGACAAACCACGAGAAAATAGCGAGTCGCTGCTTAATCGGTTTTTCCTCAGCCGTGTTGTTATCACCACCCTCAGCGTTTCGGTGATCCTCACTTTCGTCAATACATCGCCGGTATTGCTGATGGAAATCATGGGTTTTGAGCGCGGAGAATACGCCACCATTATGGCGTTGACTGCTGGCGTCAGCATGACCGTTTCATTCTCCACGCCATTTGCGCTGGGAATTTTTAAGCCACGTACGTTGATGATCACCTCGCAGGTGTTATTCCTTGCAGCGGGGATCACCCTTGCCGTTTCACCTTCCCATGCGGTTTCTCTGTTTGGTATCACGCTGATTTGCGCCGGTTTCTCGGTAGGTTTTGGCGTAGCGATGAGTCAGGCGTTAGGACCATTTTCATTACGCGCGGGCGTAGCCAGCTCGACCTTAGGTATTGCGCAGGTTTGCGGTTCGTCACTGTGGATTTGGCTGGCAGCGGTGGTTGGTATCGGCGCATGGAATATGCTGATCGGGATTCTGATTGCCTGTAGCATAGTGAGCCTGTTGCTGATTATGTTCGTCGCGCCTGGACGCCCCGTTGCCGCTCATGAAGAAATCCATCACCACGCTTGATCTCAATCTGCTGCTCTGTCTGCAACTGCTGATGCAGGAGCGCAGCGTGACCAAAGCGGCGAAGCGGATGAACGTGACCCCTTCAGCGGTGAGTAAGTCGCTGGCAAAGTTAAGAGCGTGGTTTGACGACCCGCTCTTTGTGAACTCACCGCTGGGCCTGTCGCCCACACCGCTAATGGTCAGCATGGAGCAAAATCTGGCGGAATGGATGCAAATGAGCAATCTGCTGCTGGATAAACCGCACCACCAGACACCGCGCGGCCTGAAGTTTGAGTTGGCGGCGGAATCGCCGCTGATGATGATCATGCTTAATGCGCTGTCGAAACGGATCTACCAACGTTACCCGCAGGCGACCATCAAACTACGTAACTGGGATTACGATTCCTTAGATGCCATTACTCGTGGTGAAGTGGATATTGGTTTTTCCGGTCGCGAAAGCCATCCTCGCTCGCGGGAGCTGTTAAGCTCGCTACCATTAGCCATTGATTATGAAGTGCTGTTTAGTGATATACCCTGCGTCTGGTTACGCAAAGATCATCCGGCACTGCATGAAACGTGGAATCTGGACACCTTTTTACGTTATCCGCATATCAGCATTTGCTGGGAACAGAGCGACACCTGGGCGCTGGACAATGTGTTACAGGAGCTGGGGCGCGAACGCACGATTGCTATGAGCCTGCCGGAATTCGAGCAGTCACTGTTTATGGCAGCGCAACCCGACAATCTGCTACTGGCGACCGCGCCGCGCTACTGTCAGTACTACAATCAACTCCATCAACTGCCGTTGGTTGCTCTTCCTCTCCCGTTTGACGAAAGCCAGCAAAAAAAGCTGGAAGTTCCTTTTACCCTGCTGTGGCATAAACGGAACAGCCATAATCCGAAGATCGTCTGGTTACGGGAAACCATTAAAAACCTTTACGCGTCGATGGCATAACCGAATCGTATGAAACGCGACCCAATTTCACAATAAAATGTAAAAAAGTTGTAATAAGCTTGTCTGAATCGAACTTTTAGCCGCTTTAGTCTGTCCATCATTCCAGTAAATGATTACTCTTGTATTCATAATGGACCATTAAGCATGGAGCGAAAAATGGCGACTCACTTTGCCCGAGGGATTTTAACGGAAGGACATCTGATTTCTGTTCGTCTCCCCTCCCAGTGTCATCAAGAAGCCCGAAACATTCCCCCTCATCGTCAAAGCCGTTTTCTGGCGTCTAGAGGTTTACTCGCAGAACTGATGTTCATGCTGTATGGCATTGGCGAATTGCCGGAAATCGTCACCCTGCCGAAAGGTAAACCGGTTTTCAGTGATAAAAATTTGCCTTCGTTTTCTATTTCCTATGCCGGGAATATGGTTGGCGTGGCGTTAACAACCGAAGGTGAATGTGGCCTCGATATGGAACTACAGCGTGCGACGCGCGGGTTTCATAGCCCACACGCGCCCGATAACCACACCTTTTCCAGCAATGAATCGCTATGGATCAGTAAACAAAACGATCCTAACGAAGCGCGGGCGCAGCTCATCACGCTGCGCCGAAGCGTGCTAAAACTAACCGGTGATGTTTTGAATGACGATCCGCGCGATCTGCAGCTGCTGCCCATTGCCGGACGCCTGAAATGTGCTCATGTAAATCATGTAGAAGCGTTATGCGACGCGGAGGACGTGCTAGTGTGGTCCGTGGCGGTCACGCCCGCGATTGAAAAGCTCAGTGTCTGGGAGTTAGATGGCAAACACAGCTGGAAAAGCCTGCCAGATATTCACAGCCGCGCCAACAATCCTACCAGCCGGATGATGCGTTTTGCCCAGCTCTCTACCGTGAAGGCTTTTTCGCCAAATTGATAGACAACCACAGGAGTCATTATGTCTGAAAAATTGCAGGTGGTTACGTTACTGGGGAGCCTGCGCAAAGGCTCATTTAATGGCATGGTTGCACGTACCCTGCCGAAAATTGCTCCGGCAAGCATGGAAGTCAATGCGTTACCTTCCATTGCCGACATTCCTCTGTATGACGCTGACGTACAGCAGGAAGACGGTTTTCCAGCAACGGTTGAAGCTCTGGCGGAACAGATCCGTCAGGCTGACGGTGTGGTGATCGTCACGCCGGAATATAACTACTCGGTACCGGGTGGGCTGAAAAATGCCATCGACTGGCTTTCCCGCCTGCCGGATCAACCGCTGGCAGGTAAACCGGTGTTGATTCAGACCAGCTCAATGGGCGTGATTGGCGGCGCGCGCTGTCAGTATCACCTGCGCCAGATTCTGGTTTTCCTCGATGCAATGGTGATGAACAAGCCGGAATTTATGGGCGGCGTGATTCAGAACAAAGTTGATCCGCAAACCGGAGAAGTGATTGATCAGGGTACGCTGGACCACCTGACCGGGCAATTGACCGCATTTGGTGAGTTTATTCAGCGAGTTAAGATCTAAATAAAAAACCCGCCAGTAATCATGCATGGCGGGTTTTTAATGCGCTATCGATTTTAATGAGCGTCGATAAATACAATCTTCAGGATAAACATCAGCGCAACGATGATTACGCACGGGCTAAGGTCACGCAGACGCCCGGTACCAATCTTCATCACGCAGTAGGAGATAAAGCCCAGCGCAATACCTTCGGTAATCGAAAAGCTGAACGGCATCATCACGGCGGTAATAAACGCCGGAACAGATTCAGTAAGATCCTGCCAGTTCACGCGAGCAAGACTTGAGGTCATCAACACGCCAACGTAGATCAACGCGCCAGCTGCAGCTGATGCGGCGCGAGATAAATAACACAAAAAAGCGAGATAAATGGAACAAGCTTTACGTTACGGATATTGAAAAAGAATTGCAATTTTACACAATAGCTTCAAACCTTAACCCTGGCCTCATCACTTGTAAATATCCATGTTATTCTTTTGTATCAACTAACCTGTAACAGAAATGCATATATTCAGACATACACCAGCCTGTACTCATGGATTTTACCGCCATCATGAGTACAGGCCGTAATTGTAGATAACTATTCAGGTTTCTGAGGGAATTCGATGTCCTGGTTTATTTCTGGATTAACGTCACTAAGTCTTATTGTGTAGATCTCCCACGC
>NZ_CAOLGM010000018.1:0-47618 GCF_948475835.1 uncultured Escherichia sp.
TCCCAGCCTTTAAATTTAATATTAACTAAAAATGCTTTTTTATATTGACTTACAATAAATCTACATCTCTAATACACCAACTTTTTGGAAACAATATTGTAAGATCAAATTTATATGGTGGCGAAAATTAATCTCTTATCACGGCTTACGCCGCTTTTATTCGTGTTCGCTCCTTTTTTGGCACAGTCAAATATGACTGTTTATCCTATGGCTGTTTCCATTAATAGTCAGGGTGAAGGCAACGTTCGCGTAATATCTAAAAGTAATGAAGTTCAGTACATCAAGGCGACAGTATTCCGTATCGATAATCCATCGACGCCTCAGGAAAATGAAGTTGAGATTAAATCCGGTGATGCAAATCATCTGGTTGTTATGCCACCTAAATTCGCTTTACCAGCCGGTAGTAGCAAAACCGTACGTTTTGTTGCGATGGAACCAGAGCAAAAAGAGAAAAATTATCGCGTTAAATTTGAAGCGGTTCCCAGTATTGATGACGTTGCCACAGATAAAAAAGATCTCTCTATGCAGTTAACAGTTAACTTAATTTGGGGGATTGTTGTTAGTGTTCCACCTCAGCAACCTATTGCTAAGTTAGAAGTAAATGCTGCCCAAAAATTAGTTAATGCAGGGAATCAACGCTTAAAGATTTTAACGATCGCTTATTGTAAAAATAATAGCAAAGAAAATTGTAAGATACAGACCGTAAATAAAAACATCTTCCCTGGTCAGGAAAGAAATCTTGAAAGCATATCTGGCTACGACAAAATCGTTGTCAAATATAATAACTGGATCACCAAAGATAATGGCGAGTTTGAACTGGCGGTCCATTAATTATCATTGTAATAAACGAAGGAATAGTAATGAAAAAGGTATTTGCAAAATCTCTTCTGGTCGCAGCGATGTTTTCTGTTGCAGGCTCCGCATTGGCAGTACAAAAGGATATTACTGTAACGGCCAACGTTGATGCCGCTCTGGATATGACACAGACCGATAACACTGCGTTGCCGAAAGCAGTAGAAATGCAATATCTGCCGGGGCAGGGTCTGCAATCTTACCAGTTGATGACCAAAATCTGGTCTAACGACGTTACCAAAGATGTAAAAATGCAGTTAGTTTCCCCGGCGCAACTGGTTCAAAGCCTGGATGCTAGCAAGATTGTTCCGCTGACAGTAACCTGGGGCGGTGAAGAAATTAAAGCTGATGCGGCAACCACTTTTACCGCAACCAAAATCTTTGCTTCCGATGCGTTAACTAACGGTTCTCTGGCTAAAAACCTGATGTTTGCTCAAACCACCAAAGGTGTTCTGGAGACAGGCATCTACCGTGGTGTAGTAAGCATTTATCTGTCTCAGGATATCTAATCCAGATAACAGAATTAACACGTAACAAAGGGAGGGGTAGCCCTCCCTTATTTTAACTGTTTTAGTATTTGTTATGGATTTCAGGATTGCCATGGATAAAAAATTACTGGCTCTTTTGATCCTGGCGAGTCTCAGCCCGGCAGAGGCGACATTAACCAAAATTCCCGCAGGGTTTGAGGTTATTGCTCAGGGACAGCAGGAGTATATCGAGGTTTATTTTTCAGGGAAAAGTCTCGGTAAATATTATGCAATGGTTAATCTTGATACCGTAACATTTCTTGATCCAGCAAGTCTATATAACAAGCTGGAACTGGATGTAGACGATCAGAAAATCGCGCATATAGTGAAAGAAAAATTATCGCAGCCGCTAGCTCGCCACGGTGAATTGGCTTGCGGTTATGTACGTACTGACTCAGGGTGTGGTTTTCTGAATACCGATACGCTGGAAATAATCTATAATGATGAAGAAAGTTCGGCAACGTTGTTTATTAATCCGCAATGGAATTCAGCTTTCGATGCGAAGTCATTATATTTAAATCCAGACAAAAATACTGTTAATGCTTTTATACATCAGCAAGACATCAATGTTCTGGCACAGGATGATTACCAATCGTTGTCTATTCAGGGAAACGGTGCGCTGGGAATAACAGAAAATAGTTATATTGGTGCACACTGGAATTTCAACGGTTATGATGCAGATGATGTCAGTGACAGTAATGCTGACGTCAGCGATCTCTATTATCGTTATGATTTTTTACGTCGTTATTATGTGCAGGCGGGTCGCATGGACAACCGCACACTATTTAATGCACAAGGCGGGAACTTTACCTTTAACTTTCTGCCACTCGGTGCAATTGATGGGATGCGTATCGGGTCGACACTGAGCTATTTAAACCAGGCGCAAAGCCAGCAAGGAACCCCAGTAATGGTTCTGCTTTCGCGCAATTCTCGTGTTGACGCTTATCGTAATGAGCAACTTTTGGGATCATTTTATCTCAATAGTGGTTCGCAATTTATTGATACCAGTTCCTTTCCGCCTGGCAGCTACAGCGTGGCATTAAAAGTCTACGAAAATAACCAACTCACCCGCACCGAGCTTGTGCCGTTTACCAAAACCGGCGGTCTGACTGACGGAAATGCGCAATGGTTCTTACAGGCAGGTAAAACTACATCACAGGTTTCTGATGATGAAAGTTCAGCTTATCAGCTAGGAGTACGCCTGCCATTACATCCGCAATATGAGCTCTACGCAGGGCTGGCGAATGCCGATGATGTGAGTGCTTTCGAGTTAGGTAATAACTGGACGGCAGATTTAGGCGGGGTGGGGAATCTTGCAATCAGCGCCAGCGTGTTCCGTAACGATGACGGCGGCAAAGGTGATATGCAACAGGCCAACTGGAGTAATCCGGGATGGCCGACGTTGGGCTTTTATCGGACCAACTCTGACGGCGATGCTTGTACAACCGACAGCAGAGAGAGCTATAACGCCTTAAGCTGTTATGAAAGTATTTCCGCGACGGTTTCACAGAATTTTGTCGGCTGGAATATGATGCTGGGTTATACCCGCACACAAAATAACACTGATGATAGTTTGCGTTGGGATAAACAGCAGAGCTTTGAAAATAACTATCTTCGCCAGACAACAGCGCAAAGTATCTCTGAAACTGTACAACTTAGCGCTTCCCGCGCTTTTGTGATGCGTGACTGGATTTTGAGTACGTCAGTCGGTGTTTTCCATCGTAATGACAACGGTGGCGATAACGACGACAACGGCTTGTACTTATCGTTTTCGTTATCTGACACGCCAGCGATGGATAGCAATAACAACAGCCATTCAACCAATGTGTCTACGGATTATCGTTATAGCGAACAGGATGGCGATCAAACGTCATGGCAGTTATCGCATACCTTTTATAACGATTCATTCAGCCATAAAGAACTTGGCGTAACCGTCGGAGGCCTGAACACCGATACCATAAACAGCGCGGTTAACGGGCGTTGGGATGGGCAATACGGAAATGTCTACGCTACCGTATCTGATAGTTATGACCGTAAGAATCATGATCATCTTTCGGCCTTTACGGGCACTTATAGCTCTACGCTGGCTGTCAGTCGCTATGGCGTTAATTTGGGAGCCAGTGGTACAGACGATTTGCTGGGTGCGGTACTGGTGGATGTGAAAGGCTTCTCTGAACAGGATGAAGAGAGTCAGGATCTGCAACTCGAAGCGCGGGTGGCAGGCAGCCGAACTTTGCAGCTTGGTCAAAGTGACAGTGTGTTGTTCCCTTATCCTGGATTTCAGTCTGGTTTTGTTGAGGTTAACGACAGTAGCCAGGGCAATCAGCAGGGGACAACAAACATCATTAACGGTGCAGGGAATCGTGAATTAATGTTGTTGCCTGGCAAGCTGCGCTATCGCGAAGTGTCTGCCAGCTTTAACTACAACTATATCGGTCGTTTATTACTGCCGGCAGCGGTGAAAAAATTCCCGATTGTGGGGCTGAACAGCGCCATGTTACTGGTAGCTGAAGATGGCGGATTTACACTTGAAATTAACGGCAGCGAAAAAGAGCTCTATCTGCTTTCCGGGCAGCAATTCCTTAAGTGTCCACTAAGTGTTGTAAAGAAACGCGCCAGCATTCGTTACAGCGGAGATGTTACTTGTAGTGTGGTGACTTATTCACAATTACCGGAGTCGATTCAGGTTCAGGCACAGTTGAAACAGCCTAAATTACGTGGAAATGTTCAGACGGCGCAAAGGGAGGTTGCACCATGAGAAATCGATTGATTGCGGCGATATTGGGCTTGTTTGGCACGCTCACTGGCGTTCAGGCAGCTCCTGACGTGACCAGTGAAATTACGTATGATTTGGCATCTGGTAGAGCGGATTATTACTTCTGGAAGGATGAAGCGTCGGCAGGAAATAATGGATATATGTGGTATGAATGTTCGTATCCTGACCTCCAACAAACCTGTACAGCTAATGGAAATATATCGACAGTACAAATCTATTTAACTGAACAACGCAGTGGGATGCGTTGGCCGGTAAAACTCAAAGGATTTAAAACAGCCATTGTAAGTAGCGATGAAGCGCCGCCAGGATGCAAGGGGGGCAAAGGGCTTCAGACGAATCTTAAGGATTCTAATAGATCTTCATGTACAGAAGATGGTCAACATTATTATATATACGATACAAAGTTTCTTACGCTCTACCTTGAGCAGACAGAGATGAAGAATTTGCCGATTGGTGGCGTCTGGAAGGGGAAAGTTAAATTACATTCGAACAGCCCGGCCCAGGACTATTTCGCAAATATTACCCTGAATACGCTCGACCCCAACCATATTGACGTGTTCTTCCCGGAGTTCGCCCACGCCACGCCAAGGGTGCAGTTAGACTTGCATCCAACAAGAAGCGTTAACGGCAGCAACTACGCGCAAGATCTGACCATGTTGGACATGTGCCTGTACGATGGTTTTAACGGTAATGCCATCAGTTATGAAATCATGCTCAAAGATGAAGGGCGACCAGCTGCAGGGCGCAGAGACGGTTACTTCTCTATCTATCGTCAGGGAGGGACCACCACCGACGAGGGAGAACGCATTGATTACCGGGTCAAAATGTACAACCCGGAAACCGGTGGGCAAATTGATGTGCGCAATAATGAAAATATGGTCTGGAACAGCATTAACCTGAAACGTGTGCGTCCGGTGGTACTGCCCGGTATTCGCTATGCCGTGATGTGTGTGCCGACACCCTTGACTCTGGCAGTCGATAAATTCAGCGTGATGGATAAACAGGCCGGGTACTACATGGGCAAATTGTCAGTAATCTTTACGCCTTCCTTGCCAACCATCAATTAACCCTGCAAAGCGGACAAACGCTTTTTTCTATATAAACGACGAAGCCGTCTGATAAAGCGGCTTCGTCATTACAACTTAAGTTAAACGTTAATGTTGCGGTGCGGGATTGTTATGTGTTTCCTGCGCCACCTCAATCGCCGGTTTGTTCTGCAACACGGTCCAGATAACCAGCGCACCTAACAGGTCAAATACTGCCAGAACTGCGAACAGCGGGCTGAAGCCGATGGTGTCAGCCAGTGCACCGACAACCAGCGCAAACAGCGTACTTGCCAGCCATGCGGACATCCCGGTTAAACCGTTCGCCGTCGCCACTTCGTTACGACCGAACACGTCAGAAGAGAGCGTAATCAGCGCGCCAGACAGTGCCTGGTGGGCAAAACCACCGATACACAGCAGCATAATTGCGACATACGGGTTGGTGAACAGACCGATCATACCCGGGCCAATCATCAGCACAGCACCCAGCGTTACGACCATCTTACGGGAAACGATCAGGTTCACACCAAACCAACGCTGGAACAGCGGCGGCAGGTAACCACCGAGGATACAACCGAGGTCAGCAAACAGCATCGGCATCCAGGCGAACATCGCGATCTCTTTCAGGTTAAAGCCGTAAACTTTAAACATGAACAGCGGGATCCACGCGTTAAAAGTACCCCAGGCCGGTTCTGCCAGGAAACGCGGCAGTGCGATACCCCAGAACTGACGGTTACGCAGGATCTGACCAACGGACATTTTCTTCGCCGTGCTCACCTGGTGCTGGGCTTCCTGACCATTAATAATATAGTCGCGTTCTTCATCGGTCAGATGCTTCTGGTCGCGCGGATGTTTATAGAAAATCAGCCATGCCATCGCCCAGATAAAGCTCAATGCACCGGAGATGATAAATGCCATCTGCCAGCTGTGCATTACGATTGCCCATACCACCAGCGGCGGCGCAATCATCGCACCAATCGAAGAACCTACGTTAAAGTAACCTACCGCGATGGAACGCTCTTTCGCCGGGAACCATTCGGAGCTGGCTTTCAGACCCGCCGGGATCATCGCTGCTTCCGCGGCACCGACTGCACCACGAGCAATCGCCAGGCCACCCCAGCTACCAGCCAGCGCGGTTGCACCACAGAACACGGCCCACAGCACAGCAAACATTGCATAACCGATTTTCGTACCCAGCACATCCAGTACATAGCCCGCTACCGGTTGCATGACCGTATAAGCAGCAGAATAGGCTGCGATGATATAGGAATACTGTTGGGTGGAGATGTTTAACTCTTCCATCAGAGTTGGCGCAGCTGCCGCCACAGTGTTACGCGTCAGGTAACCAAGCACGGTGCCAAGCGTCACCAGTGCGATCATATACCAACGTAACCCTTTAATTTTACGCATGTAAAACCTCATCGTTTTGTTATATCCGCAGGAAGCGCGGCCATCATCCCGCCAGAGGCTGAAGATGTTAGTTACGACCGGGTAACCGAAAAAAAACCGGCACGCCCCGAACGTTGCCATGAAAGTTTCGTGCTAATTCGGCTTCCGTACCGGTTAACCCGATTCATCTAACAAATGAATGAATCGGCAATTTGCATTCCGTCGACTTATGATTTGCGACGGCAGAAAGATAACTTGTCATACAACTTTAAAAGGTGAGAGCCATCACAAATGTGCGAATATTTGTAGGGACATTACCTGACGACAGCGAGGCCAGTACTGGCGCGGCCTGCAGAGAGATTTACCACTTTGAGAGTAATTTTTTTAACTACGTTTATTGATCTAACTCACGAAAATATCTTCGGACTCTGGAAATTGGTGTGATAACTTTGTCAGCATCGCACCATAAGCAAGCTAGCTCACTCGTTGAGAGGAAGACGAAAATGACTCCGTTTATGACTGAAGATTTCCTGTTAGATACCGAATTTGCCCGCCGTCTGTATCACGACTACGCAAAAGACCAGCCGATTTTCGATTACCATTGCCATTTGCCGCCGCAGCAGATTGCGGAAGACTATCGTTTTAAAAACCTGTATGACATCTGGCTGAAAGGCGATCACTACAAATGGCGCGCTATGCGTACCAACGGTGTGGCCGAGCGTCTGTGTACCGGTGATGCGTCTGACCGTGAAAAATTTGACGCCTGGGCGGCGACTGTTCCGCACACTATCGGCAACCCGTTATACCACTGGACGCACCTCGAACTGCGTCGTCCGTTTGGTATCACTGGCAAATTGCTTTCTCCGTCAACTGCCGATGAAATCTGGAACGAATGTAACGAACTGCTGGCGCAGGATAACTTCTCCGCGCGCGGCATCATGCAGCAGATGAACGTGAAAATGGTCGGCACCACCGATGACCCGATCGATTCTCTGGAGCATCACGCAGAGATCGCCAAAGACGGCTCTTTCACCATCAAAGTGCTGCCGAGCTGGCGTCCGGACAAAGCCTTCAACATCGAACAGGCGACCTTTAACGACTACATGGCGAAGCTGGGCGAAGTTTCCGATACCGACATTCGCCGCTTTGCTGACCTGCAAACTGCCTTGACCAAACGTCTGGATCACTTCGCCGCTCACGGCTGTAAAGTGTCTGACCATGCGCTGGACGTGGTGATGTTTGCTGAAGCGAACGAAGCGGAACTGGACAGCATTCTGGCGCGCCGTCTGGCTGGCGAAACCCTGAGCGAGCACGAAGTGGCACAGTTCAAAACTGCGGTACTGGTGTTCCTTGGTGCCGAATATGCACGTCGCGGCTGGGTACAGCAGTACCACATTGGCGCGCTGCGTAATAACAACCTGCGTCAGTTCAAACTGCTGGGGCCGGATGTAGGCTTTGACTCCATCAACGACCGTCCGATGGCAGAAGAGTTGTCTAAGCTGCTGAGCAAGCAGAACGAAGAAAACCTGCTGCCGAAAACCATTCTCTACTGCCTGAACCCGCGCGATAACGAAGTGCTGGGCACCATGATCGGTAACTTCCAGGGCGAAGGTATGCCGGGCAAAATGCAGTTCGGTTCCGGCTGGTGGTTTAACGATCAGAAAGACGGTATGGAACGTCAGATGACCCAACTGGCGCAGCTCGGTTTGCTGAGCCGCTTTGTCGGTATGCTGACTGACAGCCGTAGCTTCCTGTCATACACCCGTCACGAATACTTCCGCCGCATTCTGTGCCAGATGATCGGTCGCTGGGTGGAAGCGGGCGAAGCACCGGCGGACATTAACCTGCTGGGCGAGATGGTGAAAAATATTTGCTTTAACAATGCGCGTGACTACTTCGCCATTGAACTGAACTAAGGTCTGGGGTTGATATGCAATACATCAAGATCCATGCGCTGGATAACGTCGCGGTCGCTTTAGCGGATTTGGCTGAAGGCACAGAAGTCAGTGTCGATAACCAGACTGTTACGCTGCGCCAGGATGTTGCTCGTGGACATAAATTTGCGTTAACGGATATCGCAAAAGGGGCCAATGTCATCAAATATGGCCTGCCGATTGGTTATGCATTGGCGGATATTGCGGCAGGTGTTCACGTCCACGCCCACAATACGCGCACGAATCTGAGCGATCTGGATCAGTATCGCTATCAACCTGATTTTCAGGATCTGCCTGCGCAAGCGGCAGATCGTGAAGTGCAGATCTATCGTCGCGCTAACGGCGATGTCGGGGTGCGTAACGAGCTGTGGATCCTGCCAACCGTGGGCTGTGTCAACGGCATCGCGCGGCAAATCCAGAACCGTTTCCTGAAAGAGACCAACAACGCTGAAGGTACCGACGGCGTGTTCCTCTTCAGCCACACCTACGGCTGCTCACAGCTGGGCGACGATCACATTAATACCCGCACCATGCTGCAAAACATGGTGCGCCACCCGAACGCGGGCGCAGTGCTGGTGATTGGTCTGGGCTGTGAAAACAACCAGGTTGCCGCATTCCGTGAAACGTTGGGCGATATCGATCCTGAACGCGTTCATTTCATGATCTGCCAACAGCAGGATGATGAGATCGAAGCCGGAATCGAGCATTTGCATCAGCTGTATAACGTGATGCGCAACGATAAACGCGAGCCAGGCAAACTCAGCGAACTGAAGTTTGGTCTGGAGTGCGGTGGTTCTGACGGTCTTTCTGGTATTACTGCTAACCCGATGCTGGGGCGTTTCTCTGACTACGTGATTGCTAACGGCGGTACTACCGTACTGACCGAAGTGCCGGAGATGTTTGGCGCAGAGCAGTTGCTGATGGACCATTGCCGCGACGAAGCAACGTTTGAAAAACTGGTCACCATGGTCAACGACTTCAAACAGTACTTTATTGCCCATGACCAGCCGATCTATGAAAACCCATCGCCGGGGAACAAAGCGGGCGGTATCACCACGCTGGAAGATAAATCCCTTGGCTGTACCCAGAAAGCGGGTTCCAGCGTCGTGGTTGACGTGCTGCGTTACGGCGAGCGTCTGAAAACGCCGGGGCTGAACTTGTTAAGTGCGCCGGGTAACGATGCCGTAGCGACCAGCGCCCTGGCGGGTGCGGGCTGCCATATGGTGCTGTTCAGTACTGGTCGTGGCACGCCATACGGCGGCTTTGTACCGACGGTGAAAATCGCTACCAACAGTGAACTGGCGGCGAAGAAAAAACACTGGATCGACTTTGACGCGGGTCAGCTGATCCACGGTAAAGCGATGCCGCAGTTGCTGGAAGAATTTATCGACACCATCGTTGAGTTTGCCAACGGTAAACAAACCTGCAACGAGCGTAACGACTTCCGCGAACTGGCGATCTTCAAAAGCGGCGTAACGCTATAAAGTCGAAATGAGTTGTTAATAAAAAACGGCGTTTCATAATGTGAAGCGCCGTTTGCTTTTCCATACCTGCTAAGGATTTATCATGACCGCGTATTGGCTGGCCCAGGGCGTGGGTGTCATCGCCTTTCTGATTGGTATCACAACATTTTTCAATCGTGACGAACGTCGCTTCAAAAAGCAGCTTTCGGTCTATAGCGCCGTTATTGGCGTACATTTTTTTCTTCTGGGCACCTATCCCGCTGGTGCCAGTGCCATCCTTAATGCCATTCGTACATTGATTACCTTACGCACGCGCAGCTTATGGGTAATGGCGATTTTTATTGTGCTGACTGGCGGAATTGGCCTCGCGAAGTTCCATCATCCTGTCGAACTATTGCCGGTTATCGGTACGATTGTCAGTACCTGGGCGCTGTTCCGCTGTAAAGGGCTCACCATGCGCTGCGTGATGTGGTTTTCAACGTGTTGCTGGGTGATTCACAACTTCTGGGCGGGGTCGATAGGCGGCACGATGATTGAGGGTAGTTTTCTGCTTATGAATGGCCTGAATATCATTCGTTTCTGGCGGATGCAGAAAAGGGGAATTGATCCGTTTAAAGTAGAGAAAACCCCTCCCGCCGTAGACGAAAGGGGTTAAACAATTAATTACGCAGGGCGCTATTTGCCAGACGATCGTCTTCCGCCTGGCAAGCTGCCGCAGTGAACAGCACGTCAGTTGAAGAGTTCAGCGCGGTTTCGCAAGAGTCCTGCAATACGCCGATGATAAAGCCGACGGCAACCACCTGCATGGCGATATCGTTCGAAATACCGAACATATTACAGGCCAGCGGGATCAGCAGCAGAGAACCCCCCGCCACGCCGGATGCGCCACAGGCACACAGAGAAGCCACCACGCTCAACAGCAGCGCCGTGGGCAGATCGACCGGGGTCCCCAGCGTATTAACCGCAGCCAGCGTCAACACGGTAATGGTGATTGCTGCGCCCGCCATATTGATGGTGGCACCCAGCGGAATAGAAACGGAATAGGTATCGCGATCCAGATTCAGCTTTTCACACAGTGCCATATTCACCGGAATGTTCGCCGCAGAGCTGCGGGTGAAGAAGGCATACACGCCGCTTTCGCGCAGGCACAGCAGCACCAGCGGGAACGGGTTACGACGAATTTTCCACCACACCAGCAATGGGTTAACCACCAGCGCCACCAGTAACATACAGCCAACCAGCACGACCAGCAGTTGCGCGTAGCCCCACAGTGTGGAGAAACCGGTGGTTGCCAGGGTAGAAGAAACCAGACCAAAAATACCAATCGGTGCGAAGCGAATGACCAGTTTCACCATAAAGGTGACGGCATTCGACATATCGTTGACCAGGTTTTTGGTGGTCTCGTTACCGTGACGCAGTGCGAAACCGAGGCCAATTGCCCACACCAGGATCCCGATGTAGTTACCTTTCAGCAGCGCGTCGATGGGGTTGGAAACCATGCTCATTACCAGCCCGCGCATCACTTCTACAATGCCTGACGGTGGCGAAATATCACCCGCGCTACTGGATAAGTGCAGGGTAGAAGGGAAGGCGAAGCTGAAAACGACTGCGGCCAGAGCAGCAGAGAAGGTACCCAGCAGATAGAGGAACAAAATAGGGCGGATATTGGTTTTCTGCCCGTGCTGGTGGTTAGCAATAGATGCCATCACCAGCATCAACACCAGGATGGGGGCAACGGCTTTCAGTGCGCCGACGAACAAAGTACCTAACAGACCAACAGCTTCCGCCGCGGGTTTTGAGATCCATGCCAGAAGAATCCCCAGAACAAGGCCGACCAGGATTTGTTTTACCAGGCTGCCATGAGCCAGACGCCGGAATAGCCCCGGTGAACGTTGCGTAGTCATTTTTCGATCCTTTCATTGTGTTGTCGCACATCCCTGGTGCGTTCTGTCGACGCATCTTTCAGGATGTAACAAAGTGTTTGCAAGGTCGAGTATAAGGAAAGTTACAGCTTCGGGAAGCGAAAAATGCTGGATTTTAAAGAGAGGTCATATTTTGCAACTTAATGGTTACATTTATTTGACATAAAAATAAAGCCAACGTGCGGCTTCCAGACTGATGACAACATCAAAAAAGGACTCGGTCAGTCCCCTCGCCCCGTTTGGGGAGAGGGTTAGGGTGAGGGGAACAGGCCAGCATCGGTGCGAAAAATTACCCTCACCCCGACCCTCTCCCTGGAAGGGAGAGGGAGAAAACGGTGCTCATGTTAATGACAGGGTACACGGCTTAGGCAGATTAAAAATTATCCACCCCGCTGCTTATCATGCCGATAATTCACCCAGGCGTTGATAATAAACGTCATCACCAGAATGCCAAACACCACGCCCAGCGAGACGGCGATTGGAATATGGTAGAAGTCGACAATCAGCATCTTGATACCGATAAACACCAGAATCACCGCCAGGCCATATTTGAGCATCGAGAAACGCTCTGCTACGCCCGCCAGCAGGAAATACATCGCACGCAGGCCGAGGATCGCAAACAGGTTTGAGGTCAGCACAATGAACGGGTCAGTGGTCACGGCGAAGATAGCCGGAATGCTATCCACGGCGAAAATCACGTCGCTCAATTCCACCAGAATCAGTACCAGCATCAGCGGTGTGGCGTACAGCAATCCATTCTTACGCACAAAGAAATGCTCGTTGTCGATGGTGTCGGTCATGCGCAAATGACCGCGTAGCCAGCGCACCAGCGGCTTGTCGCCAATGCCTGATTCATCTTCATGGGCGAGCGCCATCTTCACGCCGGTAAACAGCAGGAAGGCACCGAAGATATACAGGATCCAGTCGAACTGTGAAATCAGCCAGCTGCCTGTGAAGATCATGATGGTACGCAGAACAATCGCCCCGAGCACGCCATACACCAGCACGCGGCGTTGTAATGCCGCCGGAACAGAGAAATAGCTGAACAACATCAGCCAGACAAAGACGTTATCGACCGCCAGCGATTTCTCAATCAGATAGCCCGTGAGAAAGGCCAGTGCCTGTGGATCGGCAACGGCGCGACCTTCAGTTTGCACCAGATACCACCAGAAAGCGGCGTTAAACAGTAACGACAGCGTCACCCAGACCAGCGACCAGGCCGCAGCCTGTTTCATGGTCATGGCATGTGCCCCACGACGCCCCTGCAACAACAGGTCGATAGCCAGCATAATGGCGACAACAACAGCGAATCCGCCCCATAGCAACGGCGTGCCGACAGTATTCATAGAAGTTCCTTACACATAAAAAAACGGCCAACGTCGGAAGACGTCAGCCGCTGCTTTTTATGCATAGACCTCGCCTTCCGGCAAGGTCTCACTTACAACAAAAAAGGAATACGTCTGCGTATTCCTTTCGGGTTGCCCGGTGACCGGATGTGGTTTTTCACACATCGTAATGACGATCGACCGGCAATGAAGTTACTCCCCTTTGCAGGTAACAAAGTATGACAGACCATTCAGCCAGTCAATGGTCTGTTACATACCTTTTACACTGTTTTACTTTGGCAATTATAGTTTTACGCTATCTGCCGGAAAAATCACCCCAGTCTGGCGGCGGAGCTCGGTCAGCAGTTTGGCGGTGATGCGACTGACCGCCAGCCCCGGATGATCCACCAGATGCTCATCCACCAGGGTAGCGAACAGCTCTGCTTCGTAGAGCATGGTATTAATATGCTGCGGCTGGGTGAGATCCTGCATTTGGCTGCCACGCGGCACGAAGCACACTTTCTGGCATTCAGACAGTTTTTCAATCACCAGCGATCCTGCTTCGCCCTGAATCTCGCTCGCCAGGACAGAATCACTGACTTTTGAGTGCTGCAAGGTGACGCTGAAATCACCGTAATCCATCACCACCACGCCGTGGGCATCTACACCGCTTGCCAGCAAACTGGCGGTTGCCTGCACGCTTTTCGGCTCACCAAATAACGCCACCGCCGACGCCAGGCAGTAAAAGCCGATATCCATAATTGAACCGTTAGAGAATGACGGATTAAAGGTGTTGGGATTTTCACCGTCCAGGTAACGTTGATAGCGCGAGGAATACTGGCAATAGTTGAAAAAGACTTTACGCAATTTGCCGACTTTCGGCAGCGCCTGGCGCAGCAAATGAAAGTTCGGCAGGCAGGCGGTTTTAAATGCCTCAAACAGCACCACCTGATTTTCCCGCGCACAGGCAATGGCGGCATCCACTTCCGCCAGATTCGACGCCAGTGGTTTCTCGCAAATCACATGAATTTTATGGCTAAGGAAAAGTTGTGTCTGGGAAAAGTGCAGGGCATTCGGGCTGGCAATATACACCGCGTCAATGGCATCGCTTTCCGCCATCGCTTCCAGCGAGGTAAACAGATGCTCGACAGAAAAATCATTGGCGAAGTGCTGAGCCTGCTCAAGGCTGCGGGAATATACGGCGGTTAACTTGTATTTACCGCTCTCATGGGCGGCCTCGACGAACTGGCGAGTGATCCAGTTCGTACCAATCACAGCGAAACGTATCATAACGCGTGGATACTCCATAAAGGGATTCTGTCGTCAATGTAGCACGCCTTTTTCATCTTCGACGTGCGCAGATACGCATTATTCTTTTGCCGGACAGCCATGCTCACTAAACGGCCCAATCATGACCGATGGCCCGAGATATTTCGGCTGGCGATGGAGGATTTTGGCGTCAATCACGGCGCTGACACGAGCGAGTTTCTCCCGCAGTTGAGTATAAAAACCGTGCTTCATATTGAGGTCAGGCGCGTTAAAACCGATAGCGTCGATGCTGTACTGTTTTGCCAGCCAGATGGCGCGTTGGTTATGAAATTCTTGCGAGATAATGGTGATATGGTTTTCACCAAAAACCTTTTTGGCACGCACTACCGAATCCAGCGTTGAGAATCCGGCATAGTCGCAGAAGATCACTTTCGCCGGTACGCCTTTAGCGATCAAAGCCTGCTGCATACCTGAGGCTTCATCGTAATTTTTACGTCCGTTATCGCCACTTACCAGTAGCCATTTCACTTTTCCGGCGTGGTACAACGCTGCTGCGGTATCAATACGTCGGGTAAAGTAGCGATTACCCGGCCTGGCCCCCAGCAATAAGCCCACGTTACGCTCCGGAACTGCGTTGACATCGCTCCAGGTCAGCTGCTTGCTGGCGTTGACCATAACGCGATCGGCAATAAAAATGGTCGCTCCTGCTATAAGCAACAACAAACAGCCAATCTTAAGAGTCCGGCGAGAAAAACAAATACGGAGAAGAAGGCGGGGCTGCATGGTCGTTATCCTTAACGAAAGGGGGGAGGTCGATTTTAGGCGCTAAAGAAAGAAAAGATAACGCCTGACATCATTTTCAGATTTTGTCCTGCCCAAGCGACAACTGCGTTAGCCACAGCCGGGTGTCGAACTCAAGCTGGTGGTACTGCGGCTCCATATGGCAGCACAACTGGTAAAACGCTTTGTTATGCTCTTTCTCCTTCAGGTGCGCCAGTTCGTGCACCACGATCATACGTAAAAACGGTTCCGGCGCGTTGCGAAACACAGTAGCGACGCGGATCTCTGCTTTTGCTTTCAGCTTGCCGCCCTGCACACGAGAAACAGCGGTATGTAACCCGAGCGCGTTTTTTAGCACATGGATCTTATTGTCATACATCACTTTATTGATCGGCGGGGCATTACGCAGAAACTGATTTTTCAGATCCTGAGTATATTGCCAGAGGGCTTTATCGGTGGCGTAGTCGTGTGTTCCCGGATAGCGTTTTGCCAGCACATCGCCCAGACGCTGTTCGTTAATCAGCGTTCGCACCTGGGAAAGTAGCTGCTCGGGATAACCCTGAAGATAAGTAAGATTGTTCATAACCGCCCACGAAAAAGAGAAAAAGGGTATACTCACGCACCCTTTTCAGGGGCAACGTCGAAATTTTATCATTCAGGAGGGCCGATGAGCCACTTAGACAACGGTTTCCGTTCACTGACACTACAACGTTTTCCGGCGACGGATGACGTTAACCCGCTACAGGCGTGGGAAGCGGCGGATGAATATTTGCTGCAACAGTTGGACGACACAGAAATCCGCGGCCCGGTGTTGATCCTGAATGATGCCTTTGGTGCGTTAAGCTGCGCGCTGGCGGAACATAAGCCGTACAGCATTGGCGACTCATACATCAGTGAACTGGCGACGCGCGAGAATTTACGCCTCAACGGGATTGATGAGTCGAGCGTGAAGTTTCTCGACAGCACCGCCGACTACCCGCAACAGCCGGGTGTGGTGCTGATCAAAGTGCCGAAAACACTGGCATTGCTGGAACAGCAACTGCGTGCGCTGCGCAAAGTGGTCACGTCGGATACACGTATTATTGCCGGTGCCAAAGCCCGTGACATTCACACTTCCACGCTGGAGCTGTTCGAGAAAGTGCTCGGCCCGACCACCACTACGCTGGCATGGAAAAAAGCGCGCCTGATTAATTGCACTTTCAATGAACCGCCGCTGGCCGATGCGCCGCAGACCGTTAGCTGGAAGCTGGAAGGTACTGACTGGACTATCCACAACCATGCGAATGTCTTCTCCCGCAACGGGCTGGATATTGGCGCACGCTTCTTTATGCAACATCTGCCAGAGAATCTCGAAGGTGAGATTGTCGATCTCGGCTGTGGTAACGGCGTTATTGGCCTGACGCTGCTTGATAAAAACCCGCAGGCGAAAGTGGTGTTTGTCGATGAATCGCCGATGGCGGTCGCTTCCAGCCGAATGAATGTTGAAACCAACATGCCAGAGGCGTTGGATCGCTGCGAGTTTATGATCAACAACGCGCTCTCCGGAGTGGAGCCTTTCCGCTTTAATGCTGTGCTCTGCAACCCGCCGTTTCATCAGCAACATGCGCTGACCGATAACGTCGCCAGGGAGATGTTCCACCACGCCCGCCGCTGCCTGAAAATCAACGGCGAACTGTATATCGTTGCCAACCGTCACCTGGATTACTTCCATAAACTGAAGAAGATTTTCGGCAACTGCACCACCATCGCCACGAATAATAAATTTGTGGTGCTGAAAACAGTGAAGCTGGGGCGTCGTCGGTAAGATTGGGAGTTACCTGCCGGATGCGGCGTTAACGCCTTATCCGGCCTACGTTCAGCACGTTACTCCCAGGCCGGATAAGACGCGGCAAGCGTCGCATCCGGCACTTCAACGCACTTTTTAAATCTCCAGCGCCAGCCGTGTTCCCTGGGCAATTGCCCGTCGTGCGTCCAGCTCCATAGCCACATCGCAGCCGCCAATTAAATGCACCGTTTTCCCGCTATCAATCAGCGGTTGCGCCAGCGCGCGGTTTGACTCTTGCCCTGCGCAGATCACCACATTGTCCACTGCTAATACCTGCGTTTCGCCGTTGATCACCACATGCAGCCCGTCATCGTCAATCTTCTGATAACTTACGCCTGGGATCATTTTCACACCCCGCGAGAGCAGGGTGGTGCGATGGATCCAGCCGGTGGTTTTGCCTAACCCCTGTCCCGGTTTGCTGGCTTTGCGCTGGAGCATCACAATTTGCCGTGGGCTACGCGGGATCTGCATTCCCTGCGGGCTTAAGCCACCAGCCTGTTGTAGGCTGCTGTCGATCCCCCACTCATTACAGAACCTGGCGATATTCTGGCTGGTGGATTCGCCCGGCTGACTTAAATACATCGCCGTATCAAAACCAATCCCGCCACAACCGATGATGGCAACCTTGTTGCCTACCGGCGCTTTGTCGCGCAGTACATCGAGATAACTCAATACCTTCGGATGATCGATCCCGTCGATAGGCGGAACGCGCGGCACGATCCCACTGGCGAGGATCGTTTCATCGAACGCCTGTAACTGATCCGCCGTCACGGTGTGATTGAGTTTCAGCGTCACGCCCGTCACTTCGATCATCCGGCGGTAGTAGCGCAGCGTTTCGTAAAACTCCTCTTTGCCGGGGATCTGTTTGGCGATATTAAACTGCCCGCCGATCTCGCTGTGCGCATCAAACAATGTTACCTGATGCCCACGCGCCGCCGCGTTAATGGCAAACGCCAGCCCAGCAGGTCCAGCGCCGACCACCGCCAGATTTTTTTTCTGCACGGCGGGAAGGATTGGCATTTTGGTTTCGTGGCAGGCGCGAGGATTCACCAGGCACGAGGTGACTTTGCCAACGAAGATCTGATCGAGGCAGGCCTGGTTGCAGCCAATACAAGTGTTGATCTCATCGGCTCGCCCTGATTGCGCTTTTGACAGCAGTTCCGCATCCGCGAGAAACGGTCGCGCCATCGATACTATATCGGCATCGCCGCGCGAGAGAATATCGTCGGCAACCTGCGGATCGTTAATCCGGTTGGTGGTTACCAGCGGCAGCGAGACGTGGCCTTTCAGTTTGCGCGTGACCCAGCTAAATGCGCCGCGCGGCACGGGCGTGGCGATGGTCGGAATCCGCGCTTCGTGCCAGCCTATTCCGGTGTTGATAATGGTCGCGCCCGCCGCTTCAATGGCCTGCGCCAGTTCTACCGTTTCGGCAAAAGTGCCGCCGCCTTCGACCAGGTCGAGCATCGACAACCGGTAAATAATAATGAAGTCGTTGCCGACGCGTTCGCGCACCGTACGCACTACTTCTACGGCAAATCGCATCCGGTTGCGGTAATCGCCGCCCCACTGGTCACTACGCTGATTGGTGCGCAGCGTCAGAAATTCGTTGATCAAATACCCTTCAGAGCCCATCACTTCGACGCCATCGTATCCGGCCTCCCGCGCCAGTTGCGCGCAGCGGGCGAAATCGTCGATCAGTTGCAGGATCTCTTCATGGGTGAGTTCGTGAGGAACGAAACGGTTGATGGGGGCCTGCAATGCGGACGGTGCGACCAGATGCGGTTGGTAGCTGTAGCGCCCGGTATGCAAAATTTGCAGGGCGATTTTGCCGCCTTCCTGATGTACGGCTTCGGTAATGGTGCGATGGTGTGGGATCTGGCTGGCGTCGTTGAGCATTGCGCCACCTTCCATGCCAACGCCTGTTAAATCTGGTGCAATGCCGCCGCTGACAATCAGCGCCACGCCGTGACGGGCGCGTTCGGCATAAAACGCTGCCAGCCGTTCAGCACCGTCCGGGTATTCCTCCAGCCCGGTGTGCATTGAACCCATCAACACGCGGTTTTTTAACGTGGTAAAACCTAAATCCAGCGGGGCGAACAGCGACGGGTAGCTCATAAAATTGTCCAGTATGTAAAATAATTGTTATGTGGTCGGATGAGTTCTAATTTAGCCGTCGCCGGAGAAAAGGGAAAAGGGGAGTGCGGGGTTTGTGATGGGATTCAAAAAGAATACGCCCGGTGGTAACGCCGGATGCGACGCTTGCCGTGTTTAATCCGGCCTGGGGGATTGCACATGTAGGGCGGATAAGGCGTTCACGCCGCATCCGCCAGTGGCGCGGTGCAGATGCCGGATGCGACGCTTGTCGCGTCTTATCCGACCTACGGGAACGCACATGTAGGGCGGATAAGGCGTTCACGCCGCATCCGCCAGTGGCGCGGTGCAGTTGCCGGATGCAACGCTTGCCGCGTTTTATCCGGCCAGGAGGATTGCACATGTAGGGCGGATAAGGCGTTTACGCCGCATCCGCCAGCAGTTGCAAATTATTGCTTACGGAAAAAATCGTTATACAACATATACAAATGCGCGGCACTCCAGGAGAAATTTGGTGCGCCTTGCTGTGCGCCAGTCAGCGGGTTGTAATTCTCCTGAATTGGGCCATCGGCGGTTAATCCTTTGGCGTGACGGAAGAACGTATCCGCCAGTTTCAGGGCATCATCGCGATAACCGTAACGCTCCATCCCTTTCAGACCAAACCAGAACTGATCCACCCATACGCGCCCACGCCAGTAGATATCAGCGCCAAAAGCCGGATTGGTTAACGCCGCCGTTCCCAGCGGGACAAAGGTGTTGAACTCTTTAGGATCGAGCATCACCTTCACCACCGCGTCGGCATTGGCCTGCGTTGCCGCACCGTTAAACAGCGGCGACCAGCCTTCCGGCCCTTTACCGCGCTCAACAATCGGTTTGCCCGCGCAGCCGTTCGCCAGTGGTTTATCTTCAATACGTACGTCATAGTAGAACTGGGTAGTCGGGTCGAACATACAGGTGTTGATGTAGTCCGCGAGCTGCTGTGCCAACTGGCGATAGCGTTTGGCCTCTTCTGGCTTACCGAGGATGGTTGCCATCTCCGCCAGATAATGGTTATCGCTGTACATATAGCTGGCCTGATCCACCGACTCCTGCAATAGCGAGTAGCCCAGCAACGTTCCGTCCTGACTGCGGTTTTCGGCGAATTTCACCGTCCAGTCGCTACGTTTGCCGCCATTAGCGACATATTTATCCAACTGTTCTTTGTCGATAAAACCAAAGACGGCGGCATCATCACGCCCCGATTCCCACGACGCAGCGACCTGTGCCGGAATTTCCAGACTGTCGTACTGGCCTTTCTCCACCACGCGGGCGTAGTTGTTCAGCCCAGACTGCGTCTCTTCTTTGTTGCCTTTCTTCACCGTAAACAGCATCTCGCCGCTCTCAGTGTTGTGGGCTTTGTCGCGGGTCGCGCCATATTCCGGCACGCCGTTGCCGTTGTGATCGCGGTTACGTAACCACCAGTCGTGATAGGCCACCAGTTTCGGGTACATCTCTGCCAACCAGGCTTTATCCTGGGTGACGTTGTACACTTCCATCACCGACCAGGCGGCAAGGCTGGGTTTGGTATTACGTTCGTTCCAGTTGCCGCCATCGCCACCACGCTCGGGGCTAAGGTTCCACGCTATCAGGTCGGGGACAAAGCCCACATCCTGCGGACGCACGCTATCGCCAGGCTGGATCTGCCAGGAGAAGACCGCGCGGATATTCTCTTTGGCGATGTCCGGATTGAAATGCGCCATCGCAAACGCCTGCTTCCAGGTATCCCACGGCCAGGTCTGATTGCCGGAGAACCAGCGCCCGGTCACCGACGGTGTAATGGTGTTAAATTTCACCGCACCGCCCGGTGAGCGCCAGTTACCGTTGAGCGTTTCGATCGCTTTCACCGCGACGCGCGTCTGTTCCGGCGTCGCATCCGGATTGGTTAACCCTTTCTTCAGGTATTCTTCCCAGCGTTGCTGCGAGGCGGTGAGATAAAACGCCGGACGCGCCAGAATATCGCGGATCTGCATTTGCTCTTTGCTAACTTCCTGAGCGGTCAGCAGATGGGAATAGGTGGTGTAGAGCGTGGTCGAACCGTTGATATGCGCCTTACTGGTAAAGCGATTACCGTTGATTTCAGTCTGCACCGGCAGGGATTTATGCACCTGATATTCCGATTCGCCGGAGGTCAGCAGATCCCAGGTGGCGCGCACTTTGCCAAAGGTGACTTTCAGGCCATCACGGGTGGCGCTGATTTTGCGCTGATAGTCAGGGTATTCGCCAGCAATGGTTTTATCGGAAAGCGGTTTCCCTTCTTTCGCTTCCAGTTTTTCCAGCAGTTCGCCGTCCCACACCAGATCCAGCGGTTTATTGCTGGTGATTTTGGTTTCCAGTAGTGACGTGCGCGGCGTGGCGAAGCGCAGAGTCATTTCGACTTGCACATCTTTTGCTGTCAGTTTTTGCACCAGCGCACCGGGAATACTGTATGCCTCCAGCGTAAAGTCGACTTTCTTGCCGTCCTGCCAGACGGTCAGGCGGTCGAAATTGCTGGCCATAAAGTTGATGTACTCTTCCGTCAGCAGCGCAACGCCCGGAAAGCCGCCCATGGTGTTAGGGCCGTCTGGCAACAGATGACCATGCCAGGCTCCGAGATCGAAAAACGGATTAAAACGCTGGTGATCGTCGTAATCGTAATCCTTCATGTACTGCGGCGCGCCAGTACGGTTAATCACGTTTTTATAATTGTCGGCGTTAGCGGCATGGGCGGAAAAACTTATCAGCAGAGCGCAGGTTACTGGCGTTAAAATAGTTTTTATTTTCATGAAATTACAGTCCTTATTACCAGTAGAAATATTGCATCAGGAAGATTTGGTCGCTGGGATTGTGAGAGGCATTTTTCATGTAGAAGCGGCTATCAAAAGCCGTGGCGAAACGTCCGCCGCCGTATTCGTACCAGATACCAAACTGCATGAAAGAGGTGGTTTCATCGTCAGCGTGGTCAGGGCGATGTTTGGCGTAGGTATAAGCGGTGGAGAGATAAACGCCCTTTAACGCTTCATACATGGCGCTCACCATCATCCCACTTTCACTTCCCGGTACGTCCAGCCCGTCGGCGCGTCCGGTATGGTGCCAGGCGCGAGCGGCAAAGTTAGGAGTTAGCAGGCCCGTGAGATAGAGCTGTCCTGTGCCGTCGGTGATTTCCAGACCGTTCATCCAGGTGATGCCTTCGGCAAGGTCATACTGGATGTAACCGTTCATCATTGCCGGATAGGTGTATTTGTCGTCATAGCGATCGTACTTGCCAAAATGTAGCCAGGCTTTGCTTTCGTCATGATGTCCGGCAGGTGTGGCGGTGACGCTATAACGAAAGTTGCCGCTTAAGTTCTGCACCTTCAGCGCGGTCATAATGTCGCGGGTATTGGGAATGACGTAGCCCAGATCGGGGGTGAAGTCGCCCCACCATTGCAGGTCATCCAGCGAGGAATCCTGACGCAGACTGAGCATGATTTCGGTGCCATCATTGGTACGATAACCGCCATAGAAACGGTTAATTCCGCCCTCGAAACCACCCCAGCTATGGTCTGGCACCCAGGCATTGCCGTCGTGGTCGGCCTGCACGGTCCAGCCTTCGCCGTAAATCAGGCCGAACCAGGAGCCGTACTTCATCTCCAGGCCACCTTCAATATAGGTACCGTCGCTGTATTTATGTTTATTCTCACCCTCTAAATCCATATATCCACCAACCCCTAATTCGCCGTAAAAACGAAATGAAGGAGAAGATGTCGAGGTAATTGCAGGTGTTTTTGTGTCGTCATGTTCTGCCGGACGTGCTTCTTCTCCTGCCGCAGAAAAGGCGTAGCAAAACGGCAGAGCAAGTAATGCTCTGCATGGTGCAGTGATTAATTTCATTGTGTTAATCCATGAGCTAAAGAAAAAGTACAGCCTTTTATCGTTGTAATTATAAAAATATAAAGGCAGAAACTATTTTCCCTCTCCTCATCCAGGAAGAGGGAAAATGCCTGCTCATTTTTTATTATTCTGCTTAATCAACATTGCTGGCTGGCGTCGCTTCAATATGGCGCTCTTCAGCCGTTAATCCCTTTATATATTTACTGTATTTCCACCACGCAAAGCCGAGGAAGATAACAATACCGCCGACGTTATAAAAAATGATGGTCAGAATATTCGCGCCAGTCGGGAATGTCGAAGCGACAAACCCTACGGCAAATATCGCAATCAGCATTGAAACAACGATAATACCGGTGCGGCGGGAGCCCATGCGGAAATCGCGTGGCAGGTGATCTAATTTGGCGCGTAAATTCAGGTAAGCCAGCATGATGAATAACGGCGGAAGCATGGACGCTGCGGCAGTCATATTAATAATAGTATTCATCAGATCCTGCACGGTATTGGAACCGAGCATCGGGATAATCATCAGCGGGATGACGATCAGGAACTGGATCCACGCTGCGCGCGCCGGAACGCCGTTTTCGTTCAGTTCGACGGTTTTCTTACCAAAGATGCCTTCCGGGATTTCGGAGAAGAAAATTTTCACCGGCGTTGCGGTCCACATCAGCAGGGAACCGAACATCGCGGTAAAGGACACCAGACCGACAAAGCGATTCATCAACGCTTCCGGTAGACCAAAATACGCCGCCATGCCGTGGAATACCTGCACCGATCCGCCGGTAAATTTCAACTCTTTGCTGCTGACGAAGACGTTAATCAGCACCGAGGAGACGGAATACAGTACGCCGATAAAAATCCCGGCGAGGATGATCACTTTAACGAACGATTTCGAACCGCCTTTGACGTCGTTAACGTACACAGCGACGGACTCCGCGCCACCTGCGGCCATAAAGATCCAGGTGGTAACGCCGAGGAACGCCCAGTTGAAGTTCGGGATCATCGAGTCAACGGTGATGGGGTCAGCAGGCTGTACGCCGCCAACCAGCGCCGTACCTGCCAGTAAAATGTAGGAGAGCGTTAACAGCAGCATCAGCGTTGAAGTGACGGAGGTAATTGGCCCCAACATTTTCGCCCCGTTGGTGGAAACCCAGGTAGAGAAGGCGAACAGCACCATACTGATAATGGTGGTGGCAACCGGCGTCATAATATATTCGTATCCGAGGAAGGCATACGAAGCATAAGCAATAACGCGCGGCAACAGCGAGGTGAAAAAGAACAGGTTTACGAACCAGTAGGTATAGGCAGTAATAAATGCCCAACGTCCGCCCAGCGAACTTTTTACCCACGCGTAGACACCGGCTTCTGAGTTTTTATTTAACGAAACAAATTCTGCGATGATCAGACAGAAGGGAATAAAATAAAAAATCGTCGCGAGGAAAAACATCGGTGCCGAGGCCAGTCCAAGCTCAATATTATTATTGATAACGTTGTTAAAGCTGTAAACGGCGGCAAAAGTCAGCGAGAGCAAGCCGAATTTGCCGATTGTATTACGTTTGGTATCAGACATAACACATCTCCGAAAATGAGTAGGGTAGCGGTGGCGGCAAACTCCTTTTGCCGCCGTAGTTGTTATTTGTTATGAAAATAACCATCTTCGATGGTGACTTTGAGAACCACTTTTTTGACCGCGTTATTGCAGATAAACCGATATGCTTCATGGATATCGCAAATAACGATTTGCCCTTCGTGGACCTCTACGGTTTCTCCGCAGCCTTTTAAATATTCGCGGTCAGTTTCGTCACGATAATATTCCACTACCTGTAATGTCTCTTTCGGCGCATATTCAATTTTTTGCTGCCCTTGCAGGTAGTAATGCACTTCAAAATAGCGTCGATGCCCGGTAAATAGCGCATCGGTCGCGGAGTCTGTCTCCACGCGGTAAGTCAATGAGTCACCGATGGAGTGGGCGACGCCAGGCTGAATGTTGTCGATATTTTCAATCGCTTCAACGCAGCGTTGCCACTTCTTACCAGAGGCGTAAATCTGGCGGAACTGATCTAAGTTATCGATGATCCTCATTGCTTATTCTCGCTGTGCAAATTCGTGGAAAAGAACCCTGCGCCGAACTCATACGACGCCAGGCTTTGCGCGGTAGCTTCTCCGCCAGAAACCGGCAGCAACGTAAAGCCGTAGCTGAAGTCACGGAACCAGACGCGCCAGGAGTCCAGCACCTCGCTGCCCCAGGAGTTGGAGCCGAGGCCAAGCAGCTGGTGGTCGAGATTCAGGGTGATGTCATCACTGCGCTGCAGCTCGTTACAGTGCTGGGCAGCGTGGATGTTTTCCTGGGTATAGTGCCAGGCGCTGAAGTTAATTGGGCGCTGCGGAACCACCAGCAGACCGTTGCCGTGGCGGTTAGTTAGTGCCGTCCAGCGGACATGCTGACGGTTGCCGTTGTTCTGCGGGAAGGGATAGTTCTCGAACATGGCATCGACGGTGCTGCGCCAGATATCGATGATGTTAGCCTGCTGACTGTCGGCGTAGTTTTCGCCCGGTCCACGACCGTAATACGCCACCTGATCGTATTCGCCGTTAATCCCCATGGTGAAACCGATGCACGGAATGATGTGCGGATAGTCGCCGTAACGCTCCCCGGAAAGCGCCACGTTAACCTGGCCATCGGCAGCGATGCGCCAGATGTAGGTGCAGCGCATCCCGAAGTCAAACACCGGCGGTGCTATAACCGTACGGCTGATGATCAACACTTCACCATCGCTCTGTTCTACGGCAAAGTCGCGCAGATGTTCCTGCATGATCTGCAAATGATTCGGTTGCCACAGCCCTTCGTACTCCTGCTTGTGGTTGTCGATCATCGGCTTGAAGAAGTTGATCTTTGGCTCGCGAGTCAGCAGCGATTCGCCATTCACCTGCCAGGATGTCGGTTTGCCACTCATTTTTGAGAAGGTGATCGCGAAGTTGTGGCCGCGAACGGTGCAGTTCAAACGATCGTCTTCCAGCGTCAGCGGACGCGCATTATTTGGCGCGAAAGGCACTGGCTGCGCGGTGTTTTCCTTCAGCGGGAACTGATAAGTGGCGATAGAATGCCCGGCTTCGCTGTAGCGGGTGCGGGAATCTTTGGTCACCATAATGTTGAGGAACGCTTCGCGGGCGTCCAGTTGCGGCAGCGTGATCTGCAAGGGGGCTTCGCTGTTCGGCGCAACGTCGCGCAGTTTAATCTGCTGCGTCGCCAGCGTTTCACCTTCGGCGCGCACCTCTGCGTGCAGGGTGTAGTCATCAAGCGTGGTAAACCACAGTTTATTTTCGACTTTCAGCTCGCCGCGAGTCAGATCCAGCGCGTGGATTTTTACCGGCGCGATAACCTGTTTGTACTCTTTCAGGCCCGGTCCCGGCGTCTGATCGGAATAGATCAAACCATCAAGACAGAAGTTATAGTTGTTGGGATAGTCGCCGTAGTCGCCGCCGAATTTATACCAGACGTTGCCGTTGTCATCCTGCGCCTGGATCCCGTGGTCGCACCATTCCCAGACATAATGTCCCTGAATGCAATCGTGCTTATAGAAGACGTTCTGGTACTCCGTCAGCCCGCCTGGTCCGTTCCCCATCGCATGAGCATATTCACAGATGATGCGCGGCTTCGGATGCGGGTATTCACCAAACTCATTCATCAGCGGCACGCGGGTGTACATGGTGGAAATAATATCGACCACTTCAGCATCGCGATCTTCTTCGTAATGCACCAGTCGCGTGTCATCCAGCGCTTTCGCTGCGTGGTACATCGCGCGGATGTTACAGCCATAGCCGGATTCATTGCCCAGCGACCAGATGATGATCGACGGATGGTTTTTCTGCGCGTGAATATGGCGAACAATGCGCTCGACGTAGACTTTTTCCCACTGCGGATCGTCGGTAATACGGCTGATATCGCCGACATTAGCAAAGCCGTGCGATTCGACGTCGGTTTCCGCCATCACAAACAAGCCGTAGATATCACACAGTTCGTAAAAACGCGGATCGTTCGGGTAGTGAGCGGTACGCACGGAGTTGATATTGTGCTGCTTCATCAACTGGAGATCTTTCTCGACGCGATCCATTCCAACGGCGCGGCCTTTGCGATGATCGTTGTCGTGACGGTTGACGCCGTGCAGCATCACATAACGGTTATTGATCCAGAACAGACCGTCGCGCACTTTGATATCACGGAAGCCAACGCGTTGTGGCACCACTTCCAGAACGTTGCCGTTGGCGTCTTTCAGCGTCATGACCAGATGGTAAAGATAAGGGGATTCTGCTGACCATTGCTGCGGCTGTTCGACAGTAAAAGCAAAGCTGGCGCTGGTCAGTTTTTCAATTGCCAAATGATCAATGGCGCTGCTGTGCACCACGCGTTCGCCATCAAACAGGGTATATTCCAGCGTCGTGACGACAGGGGAGGCGGCGAGATTTTCCAGCACCACTTCGCAGGAAAGCGTGGCATCGCAATAGGCTTCGTCAAAGTCGGTACGCACAGTGAAATCGTTAATATGCGTTAGGTGTTTTCCGACCAGATAAACATCGCGGAAGATCCCCGCTGACCACCACATATCCTGGTCTTCCACGTAGGTAGAGTCCGCCCACTGCATCACGCGCACACACAACAGGTTGTCGCCGGTTTTAACCATCGCGCTGATGTCAAACTCTGCGGTCAGGCGACTGCCCTTGCTGAAACCCACATACTGACCGTTAACATAGACTTCAAAATAGGTTTCGACGCCGTCAAATTTAATCAGCGTCTGTTTACCCTGCCAGCCGTCGCTGAGGGTGAAAATACGTTGATAGGCACCGGTTGGGTTATCGCTGGGGACAAACGGCACATCGATGGGGAACGGAAAACCTTCGTCGGTATATTGCAGTTTGCCGTGACCTTCCATTTGCCACATGGCGGGGACGGTAATATGCCCCCAGTCAGCCATTAACTCAGAGGTGAAGGCTTCTGGTACTTGCAGCGGATGGTCAAAAAAGTGGAAATTCCACTGACCGCTTAAGGGCAGAAACAGGCTGCTGGTTTCGCGGGCAAAGGTACGCGCTTGCGCAACAGAATCATATGAAAAAAAGTACGCACGCGGCGCAAGTCGGTTTTCGTGGGTGAGCTGAATGTTTTCCCAGCGATTCATAGGGCCTCCCGGTAGAGAGAAATCGGAACCATTCATGGTGATGGTAGTTTGTGTAATTGCTGGGGAGTTTAGTAAAATTTTTACTAAAAAGTAGCAGGTAAATGCATTTACTTTAACTGGATCACGAAAATAAACGGCAGCACTGTCCGGCAAAAACGATTGCCGGACAGTGTGTAAGGGGATTTAACGGGTCGTGCCGCGCAGTTTTAATTTGCTGGGAACGAAGACTAACAGCGGCAGCGCGCGACCATCGCGGGCTTTTTCATACACCAGGTTAACGCCCTGACTTCCCATCATCTCGGAATGGATGCGCACGGTGGAGAGCGGCGGAAAGGTAAATCGCGCGGTGGGGATATCGTTAACGCTGATAAGCGAAATATCCTGTGGGATGTTCAGGCCTCGTTCATGAATTGCCCGCAGTACGCCGATAGCAATGGAATCGGAAGCAACAAACAGTGCCTTCGGATAGTCTTCCCGCGCCAGCATTTGTTTTGCCAGTTCATAACCCGACGAACTGGAAAAACCGCCGCGCCAGATATCCTCTTCGCGTACCACTTGTTTCAGTCGGCCATATTCCGCAAAGGCGACCTCACGAATATCCGCCTTGCCAGGCTCATCTTCACCGCCAATAAAACCAATACGATTAACGCCCTGGTTGATATAGAAGTCGATGATTTCTTTACTGATGCGTGCCAGATCGATATCCACCGCATCGTAACCGCTGCCGGGTTCGTGAAAGTCGATAAAACAGATATTGTCGGTCAACGCACAGGCGGCGGCGCGCAGGGCGGGCGTGGGTTTGCCGACAATTAAAATACCGGTGACGTTTTTAATGTCTGGTAATCCGCTGTGTTCATAACAGTTGGTGAGCTCAATGCCCAGCTTTTCGCACTGAGTTTCAATGCCGTGGCGGATCGCCAGATAGTAAGGATCGTTGATCTCCAGCTCCTGTTGGTAGCTGTAGATAGCCAGAATATGGTGTTGGTTGACTGCACCTGTCTGGAGTTTACGGGCACTACTGGTCTTGTACTCCAGCTTTTCGGCGATCTCGAGAATGCGATGTTTCGTCTCTTCTTTCACATTCAATGTCGGATCGTCATTTAAGACCCTGGATACTGTCGCCAGGGATACGCCAGCTTCGATTGCGATGTCTTTTAGTGTTGCCATGTTTACCTTTTTTACTTTCCCTGATGTGCGCCCCCATTGTAGAGGAAGTGCTTATCGGGTCACCTGTTTTCAGTAAATAAAGCGCGTTTCTTTGACGCTGTAACGGTAACACAGCGGCTCACGAATGTGATCACGCCTGCATTCTCCATTTTTAGCCTACAGGATTGAGAAAAACTTTTGCTATAGTTTAGTAAAATTTTACCCGAAGGGAGGAAACAATGGAAACCGTGGCTTACGCTGATTTTGCACGTCTGGAAATGCGCGTCGGAAAGATTGTGGAAGTGAAACGCCATGAAAACGCCGACAAGCTGTACATCGTACAGGTTGATGTGGGGGAAAAAACACTGCAAACCGTGACCAGCCTGGTGCCGTACTACAGCGAAGAAGAGCTGATGGGGAAAACGGTGGTGGTCTTATGCAATCTGCAAAAAGCGAAAATGCGTGGTGAAACGTCGGAATGCATGCTGTTGTGTGCGGAAACCGATGACGGCAGTGAAAGCGTGTTGTTAACGCCGGAGCGGATGATGCCTGCGGGCGTACGCGTCGTATAAAAAGATCGGATGGCGACGTCGTATCGCCATCCGATTTGATATTACGCTTCTTCGACACTTACTCGCATGGCCGCCAGCGCCTTACGCGCCGCTTTGATCACCAGTTCACACTGTTCAATGGTCAGTGTCAGTGGCGGTTCAATGCGGATCGTTTTGGCGTTATTGAGCGTTCCGGCCACCAGTACGCGCTGGCGGAACATCTCGCTGGCAAAGTTATAGCCGATTTCGTTATCAACAAACTCAATTGCCATCAACATCCCTTTACCACGCGCTTCCTGTACCAGATCGGGATATTCCCGCGCCAGTTGACGGAAACCGTCCAGCAACATATCGCCTTTTTGCTCAGCCTGAGCCGGTAAGTTCTGCTCCAGCAACACATTGATGGTCGCCAGCGCCGCCGCACAGGCCAGCGGGTTGCCGCCAAAGGTGGTGGTATGCAGGAATGGGTTGTCGAACAGAACTGAAAACACCTCTTCAGTGGCGATGGTCGCGCCAATCGGCATCACGCCGCCGCCGAGCGCTTTGGCAAGGCAGAGGATATCCGGCTGTACGTTCTCATGCTCGCAGGCGAACATCTTGCCCGTGCGCCCCATGCCCGTTTGTACTTCATCGAGGATCATCAGTGCGCCGAACTCATCGCATAGCTTACGTACGGCGGTGAGATAGCCCGGCGGCGGCAGAATTACGCCACCTTCACCCTGAATCGGTTCGAGGATCACCGCAGCCACATCATCACCGGTTTTTTTGCACTCGTTAAGAGCCGTGCGCATGGCTTCGATATTGCCAAACGGCACATGACGGAAGCCCGGCAGCAGTGGCATAAACGGTTTGCGGAAGGTCGATTTCGCCGTGGCCGACAGCGCGCCAAGTGATTTACCGTGGAACGCGCCGCTGGTGGCAATAAAAGTAAACTTGCCGCGCGGTGACTGGTAAGCTTTCGCCAGCTTCAGCGCTGCTTCAACGGACTCGGTGCCGCTATTACAGAAGAAGCTGTATTTCAGTTTACCGGGCGTTAGCGCAGCAAGGGTTTTCGCCAACATCGCCCGTAACGGATCGAGCAGCTCCTGGCTGTGCAGCGGTTGTTTCGCAAGTTGATTCTGTACGGCGGAAACCACAACTGGATTACGGTGCCCCACGTTGAAAATTCCAAAACCTCCCAGGCAGTCGATAAACTCCTGTCCCTGGGTGTCGACAAGCGTATTTAAACCTCCCGCTTGCCACTCTACGGCTCCGTAATCCCCGCCGGCGGTAACAGATTTGCGATACTCTAAAAACCCCGGATTGACATGCTCTTTGAAGTATTCAATCACCTCTCGGTTAAGTGCTTTCATCTCCTCATGATCCAGCGTTCGCTTCTCAATGAGATTCAGGGCGTGGGCGCTGCACGCTAAAGCCGATGCGCTCGAAGGTAACCTGTTCAAAATATGCTCCGGAGGCTCGCGTATCACATGATACCGATTTAAGTATTGCAGGGATTGCGCCACTCCGGCTGCGATCGCGAAAATCGGGATAAACACAAATTCGGTTATCATTTGTGCAATATTTAATGCTATCTGTTAACATTTGTTGTTATTTTGCACGGTTTTTGTCGGGTATGGATTTGATGATTGCTGCGCAAATGCACGTTTTCAGGGCAATAATTGCCTGATTTTTGGGCAAGATAATTAACGTTTTCGTATAGTAACAGAGTGAAAGTATTTTAAATCAAAGAATTAGATTTGTGCTTTAATCGCAAATTGCGATCTAAATCAAATTAATCGGTTAAAGATAACCGCAGCGGGGCCGACATAAACTCTGACAAGAAGTTAACAACCATATAACCTGCACAGGACGCGAACATGTCTTCTCATCCGTATGTCACCCAGCAAAATACCCCGCTGGCGGACGATACCACTCTGATGTCCACTACCGATCTGCAAAGCTATATCACTCATGCTAATGACACTTTTGTGCAGGTGAGCGGCTTTACCTTGCAAGAGTTACAAGGGCAGCCGCACAACATGGTGCGTCACCCGGATATGCCAAAAGCGGCGTTTGCGGATATGTGGTTCACCCTGAAAAAAGGGGAGCCCTGGAGCGGCATCGTGAAAAATCGCCGCAAAAATGGCGACCATTATTGGGTGCGGGCCAATGCGGTACCGATGGTGCGCGAGGGAAAAATCAGTGGCTATATGTCGATTCGTACCCGGGCGACGGATGAAGAGATTGCGGCGGTGGAGCCGCTGTACAAAGCGCTGAACGCCGGACGTACCAGTAAGCGTATTCATAAAGGCCTGGTGGTGCGTAAAGGCTGGCTGGGTAAACTGCCTTCATTACCGCTTCGCTGGCGGGCGCGTGGAGTGATGACCCTGATGTTTATCTTGCTGGCGGCCATGCTTTGGTTTGTTGCTGCCCCGGTGGTGACGTATTTCCTCTGTGTGTTAGTGGTATTGTTGGCAAGCACTTGTTTTGAATGGCAGATTGTGCGCCCGATAGAAAATGTCGCCCGTCAGGCACTGAAGGTGGCGACCGGAGAGCGTAATAGTGTTGAGCACCTGAATCGCAGCGATGAGCTGGGGCTGACATTACGCGCGGTAGGGCAGCTTGGCCTGATGTGCCGTTGGCTAATTAACGATGTCTCAAGCCAGGTGTCCAGTGTCAGAAATGGCAGTGAGACGCTGGCGAAAGGCACCGATGAACTGAACGAACATACCCAGCAGACAGTTGATAACGTTCAGCAAACAGTGGCGACCATGAACCAAATGGCGGCGTCGGTGAAACAGAACTCTGCCACGGCGTCGGCTGCCGATAAACTTTCTATCACCGCCAGTAATGCGGCAGTGCAGGGTGGGGAGGCGATGACCACGGTGATCAAGACAATGGACGATATCGCCGACAGTACCCAGCGCATTGGCACCATTACTTCGCTGATTAACGATATTGCGTTTCAGACCAATATTCTGGCCCTGAATGCGGCGGTGGAAGCGGCGCGTGCCGGCGAACAGGGCAAAGGTTTTGCAGTGGTGGCAGGGGAAGTGCGTCATTTAGCCAGCCGCAGCGCTAATGCTGCCAACGATATTCGCAAGCTGATTGATGCCAGTGCTGATAAGGTGCAATCCGGTTCGCAGCAGGTACACGCCGCCGGACGGACGATGGAAGATATTGTGGCACAGGTGAAAAACGTCACCCAGTTGATCGCCCAGATTAGCCATTCAACGCTGGAACAGGCCGATGGGCTTTCCAGCCTGACCCGTGCAGTGGATGAGCTTAACCTGATCACCCAGAAAAATGCCGAGCTGGTGGAAGAGAGTGCGCAGGTGTCGGCGATGGTGAAACACCGCGCCAGCCGACTGGAAGACGCGGTGACGGTGCTGCATTAATCGGTATGCCGGATCCGGCGGTTGGAGCACAATGCCTGATGCGATGCTGGCGCATCTTATCAGGCCTGCGGGGTGTGTAGCGTGTGTAGGCCGGATAAGGCGCGTCAAGCGTCGCATCCGGCAATTGCACCGCGCCACTGGCGGATGCGGCGATTAATCCAGTTGCGTAATATCAAAAGCGGCGCGGTCGATCACCGCAATGATCTTTTTTATTTGTGCATCACTGATATCGCTCTGGTTGACGCGTAAATCCAGCACCGCTTTAAAATTATCCAGCGCCCGCTTCATTTGCGGGTTCTGGCGCAGCGCCGCGCCAACGCAACGCGCTTTGATGCGTTCTTCAATCATCTCCACCTGTTCGCGGTTTTCTTCCAGCCACTGCGCGCCTTGTTCGGTCAGCGCAATCTGCTTCTTACCACCTTCCTCTTCGCGGATGGTAATCAGCGACTGCTCCTGCAGAAAATCCAGCGTTGGGTAGATGACGCCCGGGCTTGGGGTGTAATTCCCCTGGGTTAGGTTCTCAATCGCTTTAATCAATTCGTAACCGTGGCTGTCATCGCGCGAGAGAATATCCAGAATCACCAGACGCAATTCACCGTGACCAAAGAAACGTTGCCGACGACCGCCGCCGCGACCGTGGCGACCACCGCAGCATTGACCGTGTTCATGCTGGTGACCGTGTCCGCAGTGCTCGTGTTCTGACTTCTCACCTTTGCAGCAGCCCTCATGGCGTGGCTGGCCTTCATGTTTACAACACCCTTCGTGATGATGGCTCATATCAGCCTCCTTTTGCTTGATTAGATATATCTAATTTATATCTGATGTGAGCATTACTGCAAGTACAAAAATGATTTTTAAACGTGGAAGCACCTCACATCCAGGCCGGATAAGACGTTCACGCCGCATCCGGCAGCATTGCTATGGCACTGAATGCCTTCACATACTTCAGATATATCAGTTCTACAAATCGCTTGCATTTATCATGATTAACAATCATTATCATTTACGAAAATTATTTAGATATATCTGATTACTATCACGAAGGCGATAACAATGAATAACTCCCCCCGCTACCCGCAGCGCGTTCGCAATGATCTGCGCTTCCGTGAACTGACTGTGTTACGCGTTGAGCGCATCAGCGCCGGTTTTCAGCGCATTGTCCTCGGCGGCGAGGCGCTGGACGGTTTTACATCGCGCGGCTTTGACGATCACAGCAAACTCTTCTTTCCTCAACCTGACGCTCACTTTGTGCCGCCAACGGTAACGGAAGAGGGCATCGTCTGGCCGGAAGGACCACGCCCACCGTCGCGTGACTATACGCCGCTGTATGACGAACTACGCCATGAACTGGCGATCGATTTCTTTATTCACGACGGTGGGGTCGCCAGCGGCTGGGCGATGCAGGCGCAACCGGGCGATAAACTTACGGTGGCAGGTCCGCGCGGTTCGCTGGTGGTGCCGGAAGATTACGCGTATCAGCTGTATGTCTGCGATGAATCCGGAATGCCCGCACTGCGCCGCCGCCTGGAAACGTTGAGCAAACTTGCCGTTAAACCGCAAGTTAGTGCGCTGGTTAGCGTGCGGGATAACGCCTGTCAGGATTATCTCGCGCACCTTGATGGTTTTAATATCGAATGGCTGGCACATGATGAGCAGGCGGTAGATGCGCGTCTGGCGCAGATGCAAATCCCTGCCGATGATTACTTCATCTGGATAACCGGCGAAGGTAAAGTCGTTAAGAATTTAAGCCGCCGCTTTGAAGCGGAACAGTATGACCCACAGCGGGTACGTGCAGCGGCTTACTGGCACGCAAAGTAACTGATATATAAAAAGAAAAAGGCTGACGATTTCTCGTCAGCCTTTGCTATATCTGGTGGCCCCTGCTGGACTTGAACCAGCGACCAAGCGATTATGAGTCGCCTGCTCTAACCACTGAGCTAAGGGGCCATGGTAGCGGATTATAAAGTAACTCCGTGTCGCAATCCAGCCATTACCGTGCGCCTGCTGTTTTTATAAACAATGTATTTTCAATCCGTTATACTTTTCCTGGTGATGTTAGAAAGGAGTAAATATGGTTGAGGATATTTTGGCTCCAGGGTTACGGGTCGTGTTTTGCGGTATCAACCCTGGGCTTTCATCCGCCGGGACTGGTTTTCCCTTTGCTCATCCAGCAAATCGCTTCTGGAAGGTGATATATCAGGCCGGGTTTACCGACCGTCAGTTGAAGCCGCAGGAGGCACAGCATCTGCTGGATTATCGTTGTGGCGTCACCAAACTGGTAGACCGTCCAACGGTGCAAGCCAATGAAGTTTCAAAGCAGGAGCTGCACGCAGGTGGGCGTAAGCTGATTGAAAAAATTGAAGATTATCAGCCGCAGGCGTTGGCGATTCTGGGCAAACAAGCATATGAACAGGGATTCAGCCAGCGCGGTGCACAGTGGGGGAAACAAACGCTCACCATTGGTTCGACGCAGATTTGGGTGCTGCCAAATCCCAGCGGTTTAAGTCGCGTTTCACTAGAGAAACTGGTTGAAGCGTATCGCGAGCTGGACCAGGCGCTGGTAGTGCGTGGGCGATAAAAAACGCCACCGAAAAGGTGGCGTTTGTGCAAAGGGACTAGTGCCGGGTGCGGCGTAACGCCTGATCCGGCCTACCGATTAATCGTCCAGGAAGCTACGCAACACTTCAGAACGGCTCGGGTGACGCAGTTTGCGCAGCGCCTTCGCTTCGATCTGACGGATACGTTCGCGGGTAACGTCGAACTGTTTACCCACTTCTTCCAGCGTGTGGTCGGTGTTCATATCGATACCGAAACGCATACGCAGAACTTTCGCTTCACGCGCGGTCAGGCCAGCCAGCACGTCGTGCGTTGCCGCACGCAGGCTTTCGGTGGTCGCAGAATCCAGCGGCAGCTCGAGGGTGGTATCCTCGATGAAATCCCCCAGATGCGAATCTTCATCATCACCGATCGGCGTTTCCATGGAGATTGGCTCTTTGGCGATCTTCAGCACTTTGCGGATCTTGTCTTCCGGCATCAGCATACGTTCAGCCAGTTCTTCCGGCGTCGGTTCACGGCCCATCTCTTGCAGCATCTGGCGAGAAATACGGTTGAGTTTGTTGATAGTCTCAATCATATGCACCGGAATACGGATGGTGCGCGCCTGATCCGCGATAGAACGGGTGATCGCCTGACGGATCCACCAGGTTGCGTAGGTGGAGAACTTGTAACCACGGCGGTATTCGAATTTATCAACCGCTTTCATCAGACCGATGTTGCCTTCCTGAATCAGGTCAAGGAACTGCAAGCCACGGTTGGTGTATTTCTTGGCGATAGAAATAACCAGACGTAAGTTCGCTTCAACCATCTCTTTCTTCGCACGGCGGGCTTTCGCTTCACCGATGGACATACGACGGTTGATATCTTTAACCTGCTCGATGGTCAGGCCGGTTTCTTCTTCAATCTGCTGCAGTTTCTGCAGGGCGCGATGCACTTCTTCAGAGACATCGTGCAGTTTTTCCGACCACGGCTTGTTCATCGCAATTGCCGCGTTGAACCAGGTATCGCTGGTTTCGTTGCCGGTAAACAGGGTAATGAAGTTTTTCTTCGGCATTTTGCACTGCTCAACGCAGAGCTTCATGATCAGACGTTCTTGCGTACGAACGCGGTCCATCATGACGCGCATGCTGTTGACCAGGTAGTCAAACTGCTTCGGCACCAGGCGGAACTGTTTGAATACTTCAGACAGTTTCAGGATCTCTTCCTGAGCGGCAGCGTGACTGCGACCTTTCGCTTTGATGGTGTCACGCGTTACAACGTACTGAGCGCGTAGTTCCGCAAATTTTTCGCGAGCCAGTTCCGGGTCGATGCTGTTGTCATCATCGGCGCTGTCGTCATCGCCATCTTCTTCGTCTTCATCTTCGTCATCGTCCAGATCTTCCTGGGAAAGCTCAGAACCGACGTGAGTGGCGGTAGGTGCCAGATCTTCTTCTGCGTTCGGGTCAACAAAGCCGGTGATCAGATCGGACAGACGCGCTTCTTCTGCTTCAACACGATCGTACTGTTCCAGCAGATAGGTGATCGCTTCCGGATATTCAGCAACGGAGCATTGAACCTGGTTGATCCCGTCTTCAATACGCTTAGCGATGTCAATTTCGCCTTCGCGGGTCAACAGTTCAACGGTGCCCATTTCACGCATGTACATGCGTACCGGGTCAGTCGTGCGCCCGATTTCAGATTCCACGCTGGAAAGCACCTGCGCGGCGGCTTCGGCAGCATCTTCGTCCGCGGTGTTTTCAGCCAGCATCAGATCATCGGCATCCGGTGCTTCTTCCATCACCTGAATGCCCATGTCGTTGATCATTTGGATGATGTCTTCGATCTGATCTGAATCGACGATATCTTCCGGCAGATGGTCATTGACCTCGGCATAGGTCAGATAGCCTTGCTCCTTACCACGGGTGACAAGAAGTTTCAGCTGTGACTGCGGGTTTTGCTCCATAAGACGGTATCCACACTTATTTCATGAGGTTGGTGTTGGGCGATTGACCCGATGTCCTTCAGCCGTTAACGCTGAAATCCAACGGTTGTTTACCGCCAACGATAATTACGAGGGCGTACTTATATATTTGCCGCTGCCTCTCAGTGCGGCTGTCGGGGGCTTCCCGATCGCTCTTCGGCACTTAAGCCGTTAAATCACTTTTTCGCCAGTTCCTGGTTTAATGTCCAGAGCTCCAGGCGTTCTTCGTTGCTTAAACCATGCGTGCGCTCACGAGCGATTAACTCTTCCTGGCGCAGTTCAAGCAGCGAATCAAACATATGGTTGAGTGAGTCGGTGAAGGTTTGCTCAGCAATATTCTTATCTGCTATATCGTCCCACATCGACAGTTTTTCAAGGGTGGCAGCATTATTTGTACCACGATAGTGCTCTAAAAGTTGCCCGGTGGTCAGACCTGGCTGGGAGAGACAAGTGTTGACCAGTTCTCTGAATAAGCCAAGTCCAGGGAGCTTATTTTCATCCAGATTCTCAAGCGGCGGGACCAACGTCGCTAATTCTGGATTTTGCACCAGCAACCCTATAAGTATACGCATGGTCGTGCGTTTTAGCTGCGGAACAGGGCGAGAAACGCCGCTCTCTGCCGCTTTTGGCATTAATCGTTCAAGCTGGCTGTCATCAAGTATGCCTAATTTGTTGCCTAATTCCTGACGAAGATATATTCGCAGCGTTTCGCCCGGCACTTGCGATATCAATGGCAGTGCCAGCGTACTCAAACGTGCGCGCCCGTCAGGGGTACTCAGATCAACTTGCGGCATCAGGCTGTTAAACAGAAATGCGGAGAGTGGCATCGCCTGCTCCATCCGCGCTTCAAACGCTTCTTTACCTTCTTTTCGTACCAGCGTGTCAGGGTCTTCGCCATCCGGCAAAAACATAAAGCGTAGCTGACGGCCGTCTGTCATGTAAGGCAGCGCCGTTTCCAGCGCTCGCCATGCGGCATCGCGGCCTGCACGGTCGCCGTCATAACAGCAAATGACATTGTTGGTCGCGCGGAACAACAGTTGTATGTGATCGGCGGTGGTTGACGTACCTAACGACGCAACGGCGTAATTAATGCCGTATTGCGCCAGCGCCACCACGTCCATATAGCCTTCGACCACAAGCAGACGATTGGGT
This sequence comes from uncultured Escherichia sp., assembly GCF_948475835.1. NCBI lineage: Bacteria > Pseudomonadati > Pseudomonadota > Gammaproteobacteria > Enterobacterales > Enterobacteriaceae > Escherichia > uncultured Escherichia sp. The sequence goes on from NZ_CAOLGM010000018.1 coordinate 38,998, forward strand.
TCAGCGTTATCCTGCTGCGCTTCATAAAGACCGTAAAGCTGGCGGCCTTTATGGAAAATGTCTGTTTCCGGCGAGTTCAGGTATTTGGGGGTATCGTTGCCCAGCACGCGCCCGCCAAAACCAATCACCCGACCGCGTTTATCGCGAATGGGGAACATCACCCGCTCGCGGAAACGATCGTAACTGCGTCCCTGATCGTTAGTGACCAACATCCCCGCATCAATCAATGACTGGCGATTTTCTGGATTGCCGCCAAACCGCTTCAGGACGTTGTCCCAGCCGGGGGGCGCAAAACCAATCGCAAAGCGAGCGATAACCTCGTGGCTTAATCCGCGTTTTTCCAGATACTGGCGCGCAGACGTGGCAACAGGTTGTTGTAAAGATTGTTGGTAAAACGTATTCAGACCGTCCATCAACTGATAAAGCGTTTGCCTCTGATGGCGCTCGATCTGGCTGGGGCCGCTGCCTGCTTCAAATGGCACTTCAAGATTGTGCATTGCTGCCAGCTCTTCGACCGTTTCAACGAACTCGAGCTTGTCGTAGTTCATCAGGAAGTCGATCGCGTTGCCGTGCGCGCCACATCCAAAGCAGTGGTAAAACTGTTTCTCACCGTTAACGGTGAATGACGGGGTTTTCTCGTTGTGGAATGGACAACACGCGTGGAAATTCTTGCCCTGCTTTTTCAGCTTCACACGGGCATCGATCAGATCGACGATGTCAGTGCGTGCCAGCAGATCATTAATGAATACGCGTGGGATTCGTCCAGCCATAGGCCCCGATTTTTAGCAATTCATAAACGAAAATAAGCCGCGCATTCCTTTCGGAAGCACGGCCTTACAACTACAACTCGGTCTGATCGGAGAGCAACGCTCTCGGGGAATTAGTACAGACGAGTGCGGCGTGCGTTTTCGCGAGCCAGTTTCTTCGCGTGACGTTTCACTGCAGAAGCTTTAGCGCGCTTACGTTCGGTAGTCGGTTTTTCATAGAACTCACGACGACGAACTTCCGCCAGAACACCTGCTTTTTCGCAGGAACGCTTGAAGCGACGCAGAGCTACGTCGAACGGCTCGTTTTCACGTACTTTAATTACCGGCATGTGCCTCTCACCTTTGATTAATTCGGTTTGCCGCTGGCATCAACGCCAGCTTATTTCAAAATGGTGCGGAATTTTACTGCAATTGCTGCTGCTTTGTAAAGCACCGCGGCCTTTTTGAAAGGGACTTTTATAAGGGTGAGGAGTATACACGAGGCTTTCTCCAGGGGCGAACAAAGTTTTACATCAACCCGCATTGGTCCTACACTGCGCGGTAATAAAGCGAGGTAAAACAAGTCATGCGTGTACTGGGTATTGAAACTTCCTGCGATGAAACCGGCATCGCCATTTACGACGATGAAAAAGGTTTGTTAGCCAACCAATTGTATAGTCAGGTGAAATTGCACGCTGACTACGGCGGCGTCGTGCCTGAACTGGCCTCCCGCGATCACGTGCGCAAAACCGTACCGTTGATCCAGGCGGCGCTAAAGGAGTCTGGCTTAACGGCAAAAGACATTGATGCTGTGGCCTATACCGCAGGCCCTGGATTAGTCGGCGCACTGCTGGTTGGCGCAACCGTGGGGCGTTCTCTGGCGTTTGCCTGGAACGTTCCGGCAATCCCGGTACACCATATGGAAGGGCATCTGTTAGCGCCGATGCTGGAAGATAACCCGCCGGAATTTCCGTTTGTCGCGCTGCTGGTGTCCGGCGGTCATACGCAGTTAATCAGCGTGACTGGCATTGGTCAGTACGAGCTGCTCGGCGAGTCTATCGATGATGCCGCCGGTGAAGCGTTTGATAAAACCGCGAAGCTGCTGGGGCTGGATTATCCTGGCGGACCGTTACTGTCGAAAATGGCGGCTCAGGGTACTGCCGGGCGCTTTGTTTTCCCGCGTCCGATGACCGACCGTCCGGGGCTGGATTTCAGCTTTTCTGGTCTGAAAACCTTTGCGGCGAACACGATTCGTGACAACGGCACCGACGACCAGACGCGTGCTGATATCGCCCGCGCCTTTGAAGATGCGGTGGTCGATACGTTGATGATTAAGTGTAAGCGAGCGTTGGATCAGACGGGCTTTAAGCGACTGGTCATGGCGGGCGGCGTGAGTGCTAACCGCACGTTACGGGCGAAGCTGGCGGAAATGATGAAAAAACGCCGCGGCGAAGTGTTCTACGCGCGTCCGGAATTTTGTACTGATAACGGCGCGATGATCGCCTATGCCGGAATGGTGCGGTTTAAAGCAGGCGCGACGGCGGATCTCGGCGTTAGCGTGCGTCCGCGCTGGCCACTGGCAGAGTTACCGGCTGCGTAAAACTATCCGGTGCCGGAGAGCAATTTCCGGCACCGTCCTCACTTAAAGCAACACCACGGGCATCCACAGCAAGCCGGTAATCACCAGCAACACGAGGAATATCAGTCCAAAAATCGCCCCCAGTCGCCAGTAATCCACCGTTGGCAGATAACCACTACCGTAGTAAATCGGACTGGGTCCGGTGGCGTATGGTGTAAGAATGCTCCCCAGACCAATTGCCGCGCCAACCATCAGGCAGAACACCGGCAGCGGGATTTCCGGCATCGCCAGCGCAGCGGCAATCATCATCGGTGCGAGGGCGGAGGTATACGCCGTGGCGCTGGCGAAAAAGTAGCGCAGCAGATAAAACACCACAATCAACGCCACCATCACCATCGTTGGCGAATAACCGCTTAAGCTGCCTGCTAACAGTTTGCCAAACCAGCTAATAAAACCAGTGTTGTTGAGTCCGGTAGCGAGGGTGATAAGCGAGGCCAGCCAGAAGAAAACGTTCCACGCCGCTTTATTACTGACAATGTCGTCCCAACTGATAATGCGCAGAAGCAGCATCAGTGCCACCACGCTGTAACCGACCATCGCGGCATCGATATAATCACCGCCGAAAATCCACAGCACCAGCGCGCCTACCATCAGCCCCAGCATCCGTTTTTCACGCGAACAGAGCGGGCCCATTGCCTGCAGTTCCGTCTCTGCCCAGCGCGGCACCTGATCGCCAGACTTCAGTACCGGCGGGTACAGCACATAAGCCAGCCAGGGAACCAGCAGCACCAGCAAAATACTGAGCGGCAACATCCCGAGGAACCAGTCGCCCCAACTCAGCGTGGCGTGAGATGCGCTTTTCATCAGTCCAATTAACAGCAAGTTTGGTGCCATCGCCGTCAAGAAAATGGCGCTGGTCACGCAGTCGGCAACAATCCCCATCCACATGATGTACGAGCCAATGCTGCGCGAACTGCTGTCGTTTGGTTGTGATTGATAGAGCGGTGGCAGGTTACGGATGATGGGATAGATAATCCCCGCACCACGCGCCGAGTTGGACGGTGTTACAGGTGCGAGGATCAGCTCGGAGAACATCACCGCATAGCCGAGAAACAGCGTGCGATGTCCCATCTTTTTCACCAGAAACAGCGCAATGCGGCGTCCAAGCCCGGTTTTTTCATAGCCTGTGCCAAACATAAAGGCGGCGAAAATCAGCCAGATAACCGAATTAGAAAAACCGGAAACCGCCCACGAGAGGGATTTTGCAGTGAATTTAAAGCCTGGCTGGGCGAGCTGTTCGGGGCTGAACAGCAGCCAGGGAGAGAGTATGGCGATGATGGAGATACCCACCATCGCCACCACGGCACCCGGCACGGGTTCGAGGATCAGTCCAACGATCACGCCAGTAAAAACGGCAAAGTAGAGCCAGGTATGACTCTCCAGCCCTGCGGGAACCGGAATTAGAGCAATAATGGCGATGACCGCCAGCGGCGCAAGGTATCGCCACCATTCAGTGGAAGGTTTCATCGTGTTATGCCTGCGAAAAAGGAGAGGGGGCGAGCCTCTCCGGGAGGGTTATTTGATGTAATGGACGTGCTCGCAGATCTCTTCCACGATGGGATCGCGGCGTTCGGCGAACAGCTTTTTGTTTTCGGCTATCAGGTTGTTGCCGTGGGTATCAATAGAGACAATCAGCGGGCCGAACTCTTTGACCCGGCAGACCCACAGCGACTCCGGCATTCCGAGCTCTGTCCAGTGCACTTCTTCAATCTCTTCCACCTGGGTTGCCGCCAGCACCGCGCAGCCTGCAGGGAAAATCACATGTAGCGCCTTGAATTTCTGACAGCCTTCTTCGGTCAGCGGCCCCATTCCGCCTTTGCCGACCACCATTTTCACGCCGGTCTGCTCAATAAATTCACGTTCAAAACTTTCCATACGCATACTGGTTGTCGGGCCGACGGAGACCATCTCCCATTTGTCGCCGTTTTTGCGCACGATGGGGCCAGCGTGGAAAATCGCTTTGCCGTTGAGATCGTAAGGGATCGGACGTTTCAGTTCGATCAAACGGCGGTGACAAACGTCGCGGCAGGTCACCAGCGTACCGGTCAGGTAGATCACATCGCCGACGCGAATATCTTGCAGATCTTCAGCTTTGATCGGGGTTGTCAGGATCTTTTTCATAACGCGCTCCGGGTGTGAGACAGATTTTCAAAGGTGAGATCGGCATGAACCAGCAGCGTGCCGCGACGATGCGCCCAGCAGCCGGTAGAGACAGCAACGCCGATGGTTGACGGATGGCGGGCGGCAGATTCGATATGCACGCCCATCACTGAACTGTTGCCGGTCAGCCCTTGTGGACCAATCCCCAGACGGTTGAGTCCTTCTTCCAGGCGTAGCTCCAGCTCTGCCGCTTTTGGATTGGGATGGCGGCTGCCAATCGGACGCAAAATGGCTTTACGCGAGAGTACGGCGGCGGTTTCCACCGAGGTGGCGATGCCCACGCCCACCAGTACCGGTGGACAGGCGTTTACGGCGAGGGTGGAGATATTTTCGAAGACGAATTTCACCACGCCTTCGTAGCCTTCTGACGGCATTAACACTTTCGAGCGGCCAGGTAGCGTGCAGCCGCCGCCTGCCATGTAAACTTCGATTTCCGCATCGTCATTGTCGGGGATGATGTCCCAGGTGACCCACGGTACGCCGCTACCGGTATTTTTGCCGGTGTTTACTTCGTCAAAAATTTCTACCGCATTGTGACGTAGTGGCGCTTTGACGGTTGCCTCTTCCACGGCTTGTTTGAGTATGCTTTGCAGCTCGCCAAGCAGTGGGAAGCGGGAACCGACTTTAACGAAGAACATAATCTCCCCGGTGTCCTGACAGGCAGGACGATTCAGGTCAATCGCTTTTTGCATGTTGTCGAACATCGTATGGTAGATAATTTTCCCCATCGACGACGTTTCGGCATCCTTTAGCTGTTTTAGTTTATCCACCACGTCATCAGGCATTCGGGTAGAAATCATGGCGGTAAAGTTAGCGACAATCTCTGTCAACTTATTCACTGCCTGTTGCTTATTACTTTCGCTCATCATGGCAACTCCAGTTTTTGTATTTGTCTGGAAAAATTCACCGCCACAAACTACCACTAAAAATGTGGTTTTATATTTTTTGCCACCGTGAATATGTAATTAACAGTTCGTGAATCAACGCGAAAATAAGAATGAATATTGCACCAGAGCAGGGAATGGCAATGTTTTGCGAAATACACTGCGCTTATCACAACTGCGGATAATTAACGATGCTGAATAGCTGGCCTTTAGCCAAAGACTTGCAGGTACTGGTAGAAATCGTCCACAGCGGGAGTTTTAGTGCTGCAGCGGCGACGCTTGGGCAGACGCCTGCATTTGTCACCAAGCGGATCCAAATCCTTGAAAATACGCTGGCAACAACGCTGCTGAACCGCTCCGCTCGCGGCGTGGCGCTGACTGAAAGTGGCCAACGTTGTTACGAACATGCGCTGGAAATCCTCACCCAATATCAGCGACTGGTCGATGACGTCACGCAAATCAAAACGCGCCCGGAGGGGATGATTCGTATTGGTTGCAGTTTTGGTTTTGGGCGCAGCCATATTGCGCCAGCCATTACCGAACTTATGCGCAATTATCCTGAGTTACAGGTGCATTTTGAATTGTTCGATCGGCAAATTGATTTAGTGCAGGATAATATTGATCTGGATATTCGTATTAATGACGAAATTCCTGATTATTATATTGCGCATCTGTTAACGAAAAATAAAAGAATATTATGCGCAGCACCTGAGTATCTGCAAAAATATCCGCAGCCACAATCATTACAGGAATTAAGTCGTCATGACTGTCTGGTGACCAAAGAGCGCGATATGACCCACGGAATATGGGAGTTGGGGAACGGTCAGGAGAAAAAATCGGTGAAGGTTAGCGGGCATCTTTCCTCCAATAGCGGCGAGATAGTGTTGCAATGGGCGCTGGAGGGCAAAGGGATTATGCTGCGTTCCGAGTGGGATGTGTTGCCGTTTCTGGAGAGTGGCAAACTGGTGCGAGTATTGCCGGAGTATGCACAAAGCGCCAATATCTGGGCTGTTTACCGGGAGCCGCTCTATCGCAGCATGAAATTACGTGTCTGCGTGGAATTTCTGGCGGCATGGTGCCAGCAACGGCTGGGCAAGCCCGATGAAGGCTATCAGGTCATGTAGATCCACCAGAAATCACTCGGGATCCTTTTCGCGCTTTCTTTTGAATTTCGTCCAGATTTTTGTCTCCTGACGACGCCACAGACGCTGGATGTTGTCATGATGACGCAGCAGGATCAGGCAAGAGAGCATCGAAACCGGGAAGGTGAATTGTGGCTTAAACCACCAGACATAAAATGGAGCAATCAGTGCACTGACAATCGCTCCCAGCGACGAGTATCCGCTCAATAGCACGGTCAGTAACCAGGTTCCCGCCATTACTCCGGTGAGATCCCAGCCAATGGGTGCGATGGCACCAAAAGCGGTAGCAACGCCTTTTCCTCCTTTAAATCCGAAGAAAACGGGCCAGATGTGTCCAAGACAGGCGGCGATGGCAATTAAGCCTAGCCAGAAGGGGCTGACACCTAATTCATACGCGCCCCAGACGGGCAACATTCCTTTCAGAACGTCGAAAATCAGTACTGCTACGGCTGCTCCCTTGCCACCGATACGTAACACATTGGTTGCGCCTGGATTGCCGGAGCCGCTGGTTCGCGGATCGGGCAGCCCACACAAGCGGCAAACCAGAATGGCACTGGAAATGGAGCCGCAGAGGTACGCGATGAGGATCATTCCAGGCGCGATTGCACTCATAAGCTGTTCCGTTTTGAAAATTCGTGTTCAACGATGAATCTGTGGATAATACGCACATTTCGCCGGAAGTGGTATCCGGTTAGCCAAAAAGCAGGCAGGACGTGATGGATATTGTATTTATAGAGCAACTTTCGGTAATCACCACTATTGGTGTTTACGACTGGGAACAGACCATCGAACAGAAGTTAGTGTTCGATATCGAAATGGCATGGGATAACCGTAAAGCGGCGAAAAGTGATGATGTGGCGGATTGCCTCAGTTACGCTGACATTGCAGAAACGGTGGTCAGCCACGTCGAGGGGGCGCGTTTTGCGCTGGTGGAACGCGTGGCTGAAGAGGTGGCGGAGCTGCTGTTAGCACGCTTCAACTCGCCGTGGGTGCGTATCAAACTCAGCAAGCCAGGCGCAGTGGCGCGGGCGGCGAATGTTGGCGTAATCATTGAGCGTGGCAATAATCTGAAAGAAAATAATTAATTTTACAGCTGTTAAACCAAACGGTTATAACCTGGTCTTACTGCAGTAGTCCGGACAAGCGGTACATTTTAATAATTTAGGGGTTTATTGATGAGCGATATGCACTCGCTGCTGATAGCGGCAATATTGGGTGTGGTCGAAGGATTGACAGAATTTCTGCCGGTATCCAGCACGGGCCATATGATTATTGTCGGTCACTTGTTGGGGTTCGAGGGCGACACGGCGAAAACCTTTGAAGTTGTGATCCAGTTAGGATCAATTCTGGCGGTAGTAGTGATGTTCTGGCGGCGTCTGTTTGGCCTGATTGGCATCCACTTTGGCCGCCCGTTGCAGCACGAAGGAGAAAGCAAAGGTCGTTTAACGCTGATCCACATTTTGCTGGGGATGATTCCGGCGGTGGTACTGGGGCTGTTGTTCCACGACACGATTAAGTCATTGTTTAACCCGATAAATGTGATGTATGCACTGGTCGTTGGCGGTTTGTTGCTGATTGCCGCCGAATGCCTGAAGCCGAAAGAGCCGCGTGCGCCGGGTCTTGATGATATGACCTATCGTCAGGCGTTTATGATTGGCTGTTTCCAGTGTCTGGCGCTGTGGCCGGGTTTCTCCCGTTCCGGGGCCACCATTTCAGGTGGGATGCTGATGGGCGTGAGCCGTTACGCTGCTTCCGAGTTCTCGTTCCTGCTGGCGGTACCGATGATGATGGGCGCAACGGCGCTCGATCTCTACAAAAGCTGGGGCTTCCTGACAACCGGCGATATCCCGATGTTTGCCGTTGGGTTTATCACCGCTTTTGTGGTGGCGCTGATAGCGATTAAAACCTTCCTGCAATTGATTAAGCGCATTTCGTTTATCCCGTTCGCCATTTATCGCTTTATTGTGGCGGCTGCGGTGTACGTCGTGTTCTTTTGATTGAGAAAAGGTTCGGGAGCAGGCCTGGTTTTCTCCCTCGCTCTGTAGGGAGA
>NZ_CAOLGM010000019.1:0-40717 GCF_948475835.1 uncultured Escherichia sp.
AAGAATGCCTGCGCTTGGCCATGGAGGAGAATTTCGCGCGTTTCACCGGCAGCATTTCGCCACAGATTCACCGACATTTTACGCATATCAAAGTATTCCATACTCGCTCCCGGCCCGTTCTTTTCATTGTTATCGTTCAGGTAACCGTGGATGGTTATCGGCAACTCGGGTGATTTACGTTAGTGGTGATCAGGCTTTTTTTACAACTGTTTGAGAAGAGAAAAGAAAACCGCCGATCCTGTCCACCGCATTACTGCAAGGTAGTGGACAAGACCGGCGGTCTTAAGTTTTTTGGCTGAAAGATTATTCAGCAGTTGCAGGCATTTTACCTTTTGCCGCTGGACGTTCTGTCAGACGCTTCTCAAAATTAGCATTAAATTGCTTTTTCTGTTCCGGCGTCAGGATGTTGTAAATTTTGTTCTGGGTTTCCATGTGCGCCAGCATGTTAGCTTTGCGCTGTTCTTCCATTTTTGCGATCTGCGCTTCAGCTTTTGCTTTATCGAAGGTATCGCTGGCAATGATGTCATGCATTGCGCGGCGTTCTTCCAGCCGCGGACGTTTCATCTGGTCACGCTGGCCTTTCATGATTTCGCGGATCTGCTGTTTCTGCGCGTCGGTCAGGTTCAGGTCTTTGAACATCATGTCCTGATGCGGACCGAACTTGCCTTTGTGGTGCATCATCGGCTTCGCGTCAGCCGGTGCTGCGGTAGTGGTGTCTGCGGCATGGGCCAGGTTAGCCGCGCCAAGAGCCAGGGTAGAGGCAACAAACAGTGCAGTTAATTTACGCATATTCTATATCCTTCCTTTCAGTTATTTATTACGGCTTTCTTAAGTAGCGTGCCGTGTTGACGAGATTAACTTTACTGACTTTAGCGTCAATTAATCAGAGCAACGGTAAAACAATGAAAGTGTAAAAAACACTTTTGCGCCAATTATGGAGAAAAAAAGAAAATTTGATGGAGAGTGATGAGAGAATATTACAACACGATGATTTTGCAGAGATTATGAAGAACTATACCGGATGACTGGTGATAAATAAAGCAAATAACCAGGATTAATCTGTATTAATTTATAAGAAAGCAACTTAATACCCGCAGAATGATTTCTGCGGGTAAGTATTAGCTTATTTTTTCGAGCATTAATCCCGCGCGTAATCCCAACGCTACCAACGGATTAGGGAATAACACATACTCTACATCATGGGTTACGGTAAAACGTTCCTCTCCGTCCTGCGCCAGCAATGTTCCTTTCTCAAACGGCATAAAATTCAGCGTGTCACTTGCCATATGCATTTCGAAGGACGGCGAGTGGCGAGTAATTTGCGAAACCACCCGATAACGGAGCGGCGGTGTTCTCACGATACCGACACTCTCACCAGATAGCAGCGCAGCAATTGCGCTGGCAGTTACTGCAAACTGGCGAAGATCGTTTTGCCCAAAGGGCAACGCTTTGCCAAGTTCCAGCGTACAGGCCAGCGCGCCAAAATGTCTGGCGCTGAAATGGGTAAACGTACCACCAGGTTCCTGATGGAACACCAGCGCCTCCAGCCCCGCCGCACCCAGCCACGTCAGAAATTTCTCGTCCCAGGGAATGTCGCGTTGCGGTAATACACCGAACTGCGGATGCAAGGAGCCACGAATTGCGGTATGTAGATCAAGGTGCCAGCGCACAGATTCTTTGCCCTGGTCATAAAAATCTTCCAGGCACTGTTCCAGTTCGCGCGCCCGACAGGTTTCTCCGCTTTCAGCAAATAGCTGCCAACGACCGCCAAACATTCGATTCATATCGCTATGGCAATAACGTTTCCCTTGCTTCAGCGCAGGAGGATTCCCGAGGATCACCAGCAACCGCCAACGTAACGGGATCTCGCCGTGAGATATCGCGCCAAGCAACGCGTCCAGCATCTCCACAGGTGCCGTCTCATTACCGTGTATTCCCGCTGAAATCACCAGTGCGCCTTGCGGTGGCGTTAATGGCGTCAGTTCCAGCACACCATCGCCCAGCCAGCGCCAGCGAACGCCGTTGATTTCTCGCTCGGTGATAACCGGTTTTTTACCCGTTAAGGTCAGAGCAAGAAAATTATCCATTGCCCCCTCCCTCGCGCTGGAACGGATAAACCGAACCGAGATTCAGTAATTGGCTCAATACATCCAGTGCTTCCCGCCCTCCGCGCAGCAATTGCGGGTCGGCCAGATCGGCAGCAGTAAGGCGATCGCGGTAGTAACGATCCACCCAGTCATTGAGCGCATTAAACAGCGTATCGTTCATCATCACCGCCGGATTCACCGCCCGGCGTTCTTCTTCTGTCAATACCACCCGCAACCGCAGGCACGCCGGGCCGCCGCCATTCGCCATGCTTTCACGTAAATCAAAGACTTTTAGTTCGCTAATCGGGTTGTCAGCGGCAAGGAGTTCATTGAGATAACCCCATACTCCGGCGTGTTCCCGACACTCCTGAGGCAGCACCAACATCATGGAACCATCATCGCGGCTCAACAGTTGGCTGTTAAACAGATAGGTAGACACCGCATCCGACACGGAAACCTGAGTTGCCGGAACTTCTATCGCCATAAAACCGTTCACCCGCGCACGCAGGTTTGCCAGTAACTGTGACTGGCGAGCGAACGCCTGTTGGTGGCAAAACAGCACCTGGCGGTTACTCACGGCAATCACGTCATTATGAAAAACGCCCTGGTCGATAACGTCCGGGTTTTGCTGGGCGAAAATCACCTGTTGGGGATTCACCTGATTCAGCCTTGCCACCGCCTCGCTGGCTTCGCGAGTCTGTCGCGCCGGATAACGGGAAGGCCGGGTATCATTGCCTTCTTCTCGCCCGTAGACAAAAAGTTGCATACCCGGCTCACCGTAATGACCGCCGAGACGATTGTGGTTTGCCGCCCCCTCATCACCGAGCAACGCTACCTGCGGCAACGCCGAATGAACGCTAAATTTCTCTTCGTCGTTAAAAATCGCTTTTAAAAGTGATTCGGTGACGTGCGCTTCCAGCGAGCGGTGAAATTTATTGTTCAGGTTGGCAACGGTGAGATGCACTTTGCCATCCAGCGTATCGGCAGATGGCGCGATCGTTGCCGCATTGGCTACCCACATTGGCGAAGCGGAACTGACGCTGGAAAGCCAGTGCGGTGCCTGGCGTGCAACTTTTTCCAGTACCTGCTCATCGCTACCACTGAATCCCAACTGACGCAGCACCGGAATAAACGGACGCTCGTGCGGCGGGATCACGGCCTGGGGGAATCCCGCATCGGCAAGGGCTTTCATTTTCAGTAAGCCCTGTTTTGCCGCCTGTCGCGGGTTAGACACCTGAAAACGGTGACGGGTAGAGGCTTCATTACCAAACGACAGGCCAGCGTAATGATGCGTCAGCCCTACCAGCCCGTCGAAATTAACTTCCCAGGCGTTCATCGCACCACCTCATCGGAAAAATCCAGCCCGGGGTTAAGCGTTGCGGGCAAAGTTAACGAGTCCGACTCCAGGCTCGCCATAGGCCATGCGCAGTAATCTGCGGCATACCAGGCGCTGGGGCGATGGTTACCGGATGCACCAATGCCGCCGAATGGCGCGGTACTGGCAGCACCAGTAAGCGGTTTGTTCCAGTTAACAATCCCCGCCCGCGCCTCCAGCAACAGTTGATCGAATTTTTCCCGCTCGGGGGAAACCAGACCGCAAGAGAGTCCGAAGCGAGTGTTATTCGCCATTAGAATCGCTTCCTCGAAAGAATCATAACGCCAGACGCGCAATAACGGTCCGAACACCTCTTCATCTGGTACGCCAGCAACGCCTGTCATTTCAATGATCCCCGGCGTCAGCAACGATGTCTCTGATTGTAATAAGCGCGGCGCAAGCAGGGTTCGTCCGCCCATCGCTTCCAGTTGCTGCCAGGCAGTAACCACCTGCTGTGCGGCCTGTTCAGAAATCAGCCCGCCAATAAACGGCTGCGGTTCGTCATCCCAGTTGCCCGGCGTTAATCGCTGGCTGACGGCAACCAGACGAGCAAGAAACGCATCGCCCTGCGCTCCGCTTTTGAGCAATAAACGGCGGGCGCAGGTGCAGCGTTGCCCGGCTGTGACAAACGCCGACTGAATGGTCAGATGGACAGCCGCGTCGATATCCGCCACCTCATCGATAATTAGCGGATTATTACCGCCCATCTCAAGGGCGAGAATTTTCTCCGGCTGACCGGAGAGCTGGCGATGCAGCTGGTAGCCGGTATTGGCGCTACCGGTAAACAGCAAACCGTCGAGATCCTCCAGCGCACTCAGCGCCTGACCCGTTTCACGCCCGCCCTGCACCAGGTTCAGTACGCCCGGCGGCAAGCCAGCCTGCTGCCATAAACGCATTACCGCTTCGCCACTCCACGGTGTCAGTTCGCTGGGTTTAAAGATAATGGTGTTACCTGCCAGCAATGCCGGAACGATATGTCCGTTCGGCAAATGACCAGGGAAATTATACGGCCCAAACACCGCCAGCACGCCGTGCGGGCGATGTCGCAGGCTCGCCGCACCGTCCGGCATTTCACTACGCTGCTCGCCGGTACGAGCGTGATACGCCTTAATTGATATCGCGATTTTATTGATCATCGCCGTCACTTCGGTTGCCGCTTCCCAGCGCGGCTTGCCGGTTTCTCGGGCAATGATTGCGGTTAATTCGCCTTTATTCCTTTCCAGCAATCCGGCAAAGCGTTCGACAACGACCTGACGTTCAGCCAATGAGAGCCGCGCCCAGCGCGGAAACGCCGCACGAGCTGCCCGACAAGCCTGCTCGACCTGAGCGGCATCGGCATCATTGCCTTGCCATAACACCTCGCCCGATACCGGATTACGCTTCACACGCGATGCGCCCTGGCCCGTTATCCAGTCACCGTTAATCCATAAAGTCATGCTGTTTTCTCCTCTGCGCACAGGCGCACCAGACGAACGCGATCCCCTGCGTGGCATTTGAGGGCATCCAGTTGTGCGGCGGTTAAAATCAAACGCTCGGTTGCCGGATCGGTACGCGCCAGCACCACGCGGAAATGGTGATAATTTTCATTGGCGACCAGGCAGGCCGGAAAATCGCCCTGCGCAGGCTGCCCTTCTGCCACTTCCACCAGCCGACTTTTACGAATGGCGCGCACGCGGTCGATGTCACACTCAAGCGTTGGCCCGCCGTCGAAGATGTCGATATAGTTGCGGTAACGAAAACCTTCTTTCTCCAGCACCGCGCGGGCAGGCGCGGTTTGCGGATGTACCTGACCGATGACGTCCTGGGCTTCCTGGGATAAAAAGTGGGTATAGATCGGATGTTTCGGCATCAGTTCTGCAATAAATGCCTTTTGCCCGGTGCCGCAGAGAAAATCGGCGCGGCTAAAATCCATCGAAAAGAAGCGTTTACCGAGGCTTTGCCAGAACGGTGAATAGCCGTGTTCGTCAATCACCCCGCGCATTTCAGCAACCACTTTGTCATTAAACTTGTCGCGAAAAGCCGCCATAAACATAAAGCGCGATTTCGACAGCAAATAGCCGTTGCCCTCTTTGCGCCAGTCCGGGTCGAGAAACAGCGTGCACAGCTCGCTGCTGCCGGTGTGATCGTTACTGAGAAACAGCGTCGGCAATGCGTTATAGACATTCAGCTCTTTTGAGGCGTGAACCAACGTGCCGACGCGATAGTTGTACCAGGGATCGTTCAGCCCAACCGCCACCTCAATGGCACAAATCCCCGCCACGGTGCCTGTCTCGCTATCTTCCAGCACGAACACATAGCCCTGCTCACTTTTGGGCAGTTCGCCTTGCCAGGTTTTGATTGCCCTTTCGATACGCGCCGAAAGCGTGGCTTCATTGGCGGGAAGCGACGTCAGGCCGCCGCCCGTTTTGCTGGCAAGCTGCATCAGCGCCGAGACATCTGATCGCTCAACGGGACGGATGACCATCATGATGAACCTCGGCTAACAAAGTGTTCGCAAGCAGCTGCAAAGCGATCCAGTCCGGTCGTCACCTCTTCTTCGCTGACATTGAGCGCAGGCGCAAAACGCACCACGTTGCCACCCGCAATCAGTACCATCACGCCTGCTTTCGCCGCTTCCTGAGAGATCTGTTTCGCTTGCCCGGCGTAATCGGCATTCAGTACACAGCCAATCAGCAAACCTAAGCCGCGAACTTCACTGAACAAACCATAGCGGTGATTAATAGTATTAAGACGCTCAACAAACCAGTCGTGACGCTGTTTAACGCCATTAAGCATCTCTGGTGTGTTGATGAGCTCCAGCACTTTGCCTGCCACCGCCGAGGCCAGCGGATTACCGCCATAGGTGGTGCCATGAGTGCCAACGGTCATCACGCGGGCGCACTCTTCGGTTGCCAACAACGCACCGACCGGGAAACCGCCGCCCAGCGCTTTGGCGGTAGTTAACAGATCAGGCGTCACGCCGTAGTGCATATAGGCATACAGTTCCCCGGTGCGCCCGACGCCGGTTTGTACTTCATCAAAAATCAACAGCGCATTGTGGCGGTTACACAATTCACGCAGACCTTGTAAAAACGCGTTGCTGGCTGGCACCACACCGCCTTCCCCCTGGATGGGTTCGACAATCACCGCACAGGTAGAGTCGTCAATCAGCGCGCTGGCAGAGTTAATATCGTTATATGCAGCATGACGAATATCCGCCGGCAGTGGCGCAAAATCCTGTGAATAGGCTGGCTGCCCACCCGCACTGACAGTAAACAGCGTGCGACCATGAAACGCATTTTTGAACGCCACGATGCCGCTCTTATGGCTGCCGTAGCGGTCGTGAGCGAATTTACGCGCCAGTTTTAGCGCCGCTTCGTTGGCTTCCGCACCGGAGTTACAAAAGAAGACGCGATCGGCAAACGTGGCGTCGATCAATTTTTTCGCCAGTCGCAGTACCGGCTCGTTGGTGTAACCGTTGCCGGTATGCCAGAACTTACTCGCCTGTTCGTTCAGCGCTTCACGCAGTTCCGGATGCGCATGGCGCAGCGCGTTCACCGCAATGCCACCCGCGAAGTCGATATACTCTTTCCCCTGCTGATCCCACAAGCGCGAACCTTCGCCACGTACCGGTATAAAGGGTGCCGGAGCGTAAACAGGTATCATCCATTCATCAAAGTTTTCACGCGTAATTGGCTGAGACATAGCGACCTCTATAGTAAATAATTCGTTATTTATATGTTAACAATAAGTAATGTTTGCGCTGTAAATGTAGATTGCAGGGTTCGTGCCAGCCAGTGATAAAAGTGCATAAACGGCGGAGGCTAACTGGAAATCAAGGAGTTATAACCAAACCATATGCATTTAAAGTGCATATAAAGTGAATACGTTTGCGATGTGGGTGAATAAAAAGAATAAAAAACGCAATGTTATGCAGAAGTAAAATATAATTCTGGAATTGTGATCATTGACGAAATTTACTGGAAATTACTGCGCCATTCTGACGCAGCGCGCACCAAAAGCGGGCATTTTTTGCGCCATCGTTGACATCATTAACAACCATCGATCAAATCACTTAACAACAGGCGGTAAGCAACGCGAAATTCTGCTACCATCCACGCACTCTTTATCTGAATAAATGGCAGCGACTATGAAATTTGTCTCTTTTAATATCAACGGCCTGCGCGCCAGACCTCACCAGCTTGAAGCCATCGTCGAAAAGCACCAACCGGATGTGATTGGCCTGCAGGAGACAAAAGTTCATGACGATATGTTTCCGCTCGAAGAGGTGGCGAAGCTCGGCTACAACGTGTTTTATCACGGGCAGAAAGGCCATTATGGCGTGGCGCTGCTGACCAAAGAGACGCCGATTGCCGTGCGTCGCGGCTTTCCCGGTGACGACGAAGAGGCGCAGCGGCGGATTATTATGGCGGAAATCCCCTCACTGCTGGGTAATGTCACCGTGATCAACGGTTACTTCCCGCAGGGTGAAAGCCGCGACCATCCGATAAAATTCCCGGCAAAAGCGCAGTTTTATCAGAATCTGCAAAACTACCTGGAAACCGAACTCAAACGTGATAATCCGGTACTGATTATGGGCGATATGAATATCAGCCCTACAGATCTGGATATCGGCATTGGCGAAGAAAACCGTAAGCGCTGGCTGCGTACCGGTAAATGCTCTTTCCTGCCGGAAGAGCGCGAATGGATGGACAGGCTGATGAGCTGGGGGTTGGTCGATACTTTCCGCCATGCTAATCCGCAAACAGCAGATCGTTTCTCATGGTTTGATTACCGCTCAAAAGGTTTTGACGATAACCGTGGTCTGCGCATCGACCTGCTGCTCGCCAGCCAACCGCTGGCAGAATGTTGCGTAGAAACCGGCATCGACTATGAAATTCGCAGCATGGAAAAACCGTCCGATCACGCCCCCGTCTGGGCGACCTTCCGCCGCTAATTTAGCAGCTCTCCTGGCTCAAACTGGGTCAGGAGAATTAACCTTGAGAAAAATCAACAAACTGTCAGTAATGATTTGTTGCCTGCCGTCCTTTGTTATACCGTCACTGCGTTTTTAGTTGTCTGACCACTTCTCTATTATCAAGTTTGATATAGGAAACTCCACGATGAACGCTGAGCGTAAATTTCTTTTGGCCTGTCTTATTTTTGCGCTGGTCATTTACGCTATCCACACTTTCGGTTTATTCGATCTGCTCACCGATTTACCCCACTTACAGACACTCATCCGCCAGAGCGGATTGTTCGGTTATAGCCTCTATATTCTGTTATTCATTATTGCCACTCTCTTTCTGTTACCAGGAAGCATACTGGTGATCGCTGGAGGAATAGTTTTTGGCCCGCTCTTAGGGACACTACTCTCATTAATTGCCGCCACGCTCGCCTCCTCGTGCTCATTCCTGCTGGCGCGCTGGCTGGGACGTGATTTACTGCTGAAATACGTTGGTCATAGCCATACCTTTCAGGCCATTGAAAAAGGCATTGCGCGTAACGGTATTGATTTTCTTATTCTGACCCGCTTAATCCCGTTGTTTCCTTACAATATTCAAAATTATGCTTACGGATTAACCACAATCGCCTTCTGGCCTTATACCCTTATTTCGGCACTCACGACCCTGCCCGGTATTGTTATTTATACCGTGATGGCAAGCGATCTCGCCAATGAAGGCATTACGCTGCGCTTTATTTTACAACTCTGTCTGGCGGGCCTGGCGCTGTTTATTCTCGTCCAGCTCGCAAAACTCTACGCCCGACACAAACATGTGGATCTGTCTGCTTCGCGCCGCAGCCCACTTACTCACCCAAAAAATGAAGGATAGAACGATGTCGCAACATTATTCAGTGTCATGGAAAAAAGGACTGGCTGCACTCTGCTTACTGGCTGTTGCCGGGCTTAGCGGCTGCGATCAAAAAGAGAATGCGGCGGCAAAAGTGGAATACGACGGACTTTCGAACAGCCAACCGCTGCGCGTCGATGCCAATAACCATACGGTAACCATGCTGGTGCAAATTAATGGTCGTTTCCTCACCGACGACACTCGTCACGGTATTGTGTTTAAAGATGGCTCCAACGGACATAAATCGCTGTTTATGGCTTATGCGACCCCGAAAGCATTTTATGAAGCCCTGAAAGAGGCAGGTGGTACGCCGGGCGAAAACATGACGATGGATAATAAAGAAACGACTCATGTCACAGGCAGCAAACTGGATATTTCGGTCAACTGGCAAGGGGCGGCAAAAGCGTATTCCTTCGATGAAGTGATTGTTGACAGTAATGGCAAGAAACTGGACATGCGCTTTGGCGGTAATTTAACGGCAGCAGAAGAGAAGAAAACGGGTTGCCTGGTGTGTCTGGATAGCTGCCCGGTCGGCATCGTCAGCAATGCAACATACACTTATGGTGCGGTGGAAAAACGCGGCGAAGTGAAATTCAAAGGCAATGCCTCAGTTCTCCCGGCGGATAACACGCTGGCAACGGTTACCTTTAAAATCACCGAATAAAGCCAGGATAAAGGATGATGAAGATACAATCGCGTAAAATCTGGTACTACCGTATAACCCTCATCATCCTGTTGTTCGCTATGCTGCTCGCATGGGCGCTGCTTCCCGGCGTCCATGAGTTTATCAATCGCAGCGTTGCGGCGTTTGCCGCCGTGGACCAACAGGGTATAGAACGCTTTATTCAGTCTTACGGCGCACTAGCGGCAGTTGTCTCGTTCTTGTTGATGATTTTACAGGCCATTGCTGCACCGCTACCTGCGTTTTTGATCACCTTTGCCAATGCGTCGCTGTTTGGCGCGTTCTGGGGCGGCTTGCTGTCGTGGACCAGTTCGATGGCCGGCGCGGCGCTGTGCTTTTTTATCGCCAGAGTGATGGGCCGCGAAGTGGTGGAAAAATTAACCGGCAAAACCGTGCTTGACAGTATGGACGGCTTTTTCACTCGCTACGGCAAACACACCATCCTGGTCTGTCGGTTATTGCCTTTTGTCCCTTTCGATCCAATCAGCTATGCTGCCGGTCTGACTTCAATACGTTTTCGCTCGTTTTTTATCGCCACCGGGCTTGGTCAATTACCGGCGACTATTGTTTATTCCTGGGCGGGCAGCATGTTAACAGGCGGTACTTTCTGGTTTGTCACCGGACTGTTTATTCTGTTTGCCCTGACCGTGGTGATTTTTATGGCGAAGAAAATATGGCTTGAGCGCCAGAAGAGGAATGCCTGATGGGTTTACCGCCGCTTAGCAAAATTCCTTTCATTTTACGTCCGCAGGCGTGGCTGCATCGTCGCCATTACGGCGAGGTGCTAAGCCCGATTCGCTGGTGGGGGCGGATCCCGTTTATCTTTTATTTGGTGTCAATGTTTGTTGGGTGGCTGGAGCGCAAACGCTCACCGCTCGATCCGGTAGTGCGATCGCTTGTCAGCGCGCGCATTGCGCAAATGTGCCTGTGTGAGTTTTGCGTGGATATCACCAGTATGAAAGTCGCCGAGCGTACCGGCAGCACCGATAAACTGCTGGCAGTGGCTGACTGGCGGCAAAGCCCGCTCTTCAGCGATGAAGAACGGCTGGCGCTGGAGTACGCCGAAGCCGCAAGCGTAACGCCGCCAACGGTCGATGATGCCCTGCGCACCCGACTGGCTGCGCATTTTGACGCTCAGGCGCTCACCGAACTGACGGCATTGATCGGCCTGCAAAACCTGTCGGCTCGTTTTAATTCTGCCATGGACATTCCCGCTCAGGGGCTGTGCCGTATTCCGGAAAAACGTTCTTAAGGAGAGAAGATGCGCCATTGTGGGTGGTTGCTGGGATTGTTATCGCTGTTTTCTCTGGCAACACATGCCAGTGACTGGCAGGAAATTAAAAATGAGGCCAAAGGGCAAACCGTCTGGTTTAACGCCTGGGGCGGCGATACCGCAATTAACCGCTATCTCGACTGGGTTAGCGGCGAGATGAAAACCTATTACGCTATAAACCTGAAGATTGTTCGTCTGGCGGATGCCGCAGACGCGGTGAAGCGCATTCAGACCGAAGCTGCTGCCGGACGTAAAACGGGCGGCTCGGTGGATCTGCTCTGGGTGAACGGCGAAAACTTCCGCACCTTAAAAGAGGCCAATTTATTACAAACGGGCTGGGCGGAGACTCTGCCCAACTGGCGCTATGTCGACACACAGCTGCCGGTGCGGGAAGATTTTTCAGTGCCTACAGAAGGGGCTGAATCGCCCTGGGGCGGCGCACAACTGACGTTTATCGCCCGCCGCGATGTTACGCCACAGCCACCACAAACGCCGCAAGCCTTACTGGAGTTTGCTAAAGCCAATCCCGGCACGGTTACCTATCCGCGCCCACCGGACTTTACCGGCACGGCGTTTCTTGAACAGTTGCTGATTATGCTGACGCCCGATCCCGCCGCGTTAAAAGTTGCCCCGGATAAAGCCACTTTCGCCCGCGTCACTGCGCCCTTGTGGCAATATCTTGACGCGCTACATCCCTATTTATGGCGCAAAGGAAAGGATTTCCCGCCTTCGCCCGCGCGGATGGATGCTCTGCTGAAAGCCGGCACATTGCGCCTGTCGCTGACCTTTAACCCTGCTCATGCCCAGCAAAAAATCGCCAGCGGCGATTTGCCTGCAAGCAGTTACAGTTTTGGTTTTAACCAGGGGATGATTGGCAACGTGCATTTCGTCACCATTCCTGCTAACGCAAATGCCAGTGCTGCGGCGAAGGTGGTTGCCAACTTCCTGCTCTCACCCAATGCGCAACTGCGTAAAGCGGATCCCGCTGTCTGGGGCGATCCTTCTGTTCTCGATCCGCAAAAACTGCCTGATGGGCAGCGCGAAACATTGCAATCAAGAATGCCGCAAGATCTGCCGCCGGTACTGGCTGAACCGCACGCAGGTTGGGTAAATGCGCTGGAACAAGAATGGCTACACCGTTACGGTACGCATTAATCTTTTTGCTGTGGGCGATGGTGGCGGTGATTTATGCACCACTGATCCCGGCAGCTCTCACGCTGATATCGCCTGCTTTGTCGTTGACACACTGGCAGGCGTTATTTGCCGATCCACAGTTACCGCAAGCATTACTGGCAACGCTGGTGTCGACAACCATCGCGGCGGTCGGGGCGTTGTTGATTGCCCTGCTGGTGATTGTGGCGCTGTGGCCTTGGCCGAAATGGCAGCGTATGTGTGCCCGTCTGCCGTGGCTGCTCGCCATTCCCCATGTGGCTTTTGCCACCAGCGCCCTTCTGCTCTTTGCTGACGGAGGGCTGCTTTATGACTATTTCCCGTATTTCACTCCGCTAATGGACAAATTGGGTATTGGGCTGGGCCTCACCCTTGCAGTGAAAGAAAGCGCATTTCTGCTGTGGATCTTAGCGGCAGTATTGAGCGAAAAACGGCTGTTGCAGCAGGTCATTGTGCTGGATTCGCTGGGCTACAGCCGCTGGCAATGCCTGAACTGGCTGCTGTTGCCCTCCGTCGCACCTGCACTGGCAATGGCGATGTTGGCGATTGTTGCCTGGTCGCTTTCGGTCGTGGATGTGGCGATTATTCTTGGGCCAGGTAATCCACCGACGCTGGCAGTAATTAGCTGGCAGTGGTTAACTCAGGGCGACGCGGATCAACAAACGAAAGGCGCACTCGCCAGTCTGCTGCTGATGCTGTTACTCGCCGCCTACGTTTTGCTGAGCTATCTGCTATGGCGCAGCTGGCGGCGCACTATTCCCCGCGTAGATGGCATTCGCAAGCCTGCCACACCTTTATTACCAGGCACTACGCTGGCGAGTTTTTTACCCTTAACCGGTGTGCTGTGTGTGGTTCTGCTGGCGATCCTCGCGGATCAGTCGACGATCAATAGTGAAGCACTCATCAACAGCCTGACAATGGGGCTGGTGGCGACATTCATCGCTTTGCTCCTGTTACTGCTGTGGCTGGAATGGGGGCCACAGCGTCGCCAGTTGTGGCTCTGGTTGCCCATTCTATTGCCCGCTCTGCCACTGGTGGCGGGCCAGTACACGCTGGCGCTATGGCTGAACCTGGATGGAAGCTGGACGGCGGTGGTCTGGGGGCATCTGCTGTGGGTAATGCCGTGGATGCTGTTTATCCTGCAACCCGCCTGGCAGCGCATTGATTCACGGTTAATTTTGATTGCGCAAACACTGAGCTGGTCGCGGGCCAAAATCTTCTTTTACGTGAAATGTCCGCTTATGCTACGCCCTACGCTGATTGCCTTCGCGGTGGGATTTTCAGTCAGTATTGCGCAGTATATGCCGACGCTGTGGCTGGGCGCGGGGCGTTTTCCGACGCTCACCACTGAGGCGGTGGCATTAAGCAGCGGCGGCAGCAATGGTATTTTCGCCGCCCAGGCTTTATGGCAACTGCTATTACCGCTTATTATTTTTGCCCTGACCGCGTTAGTCGCAAAATGGGTAGGTTATGTCAGACAAGGACTCCGCTAATGCTCTGCGTGAAAAATGTTTCGCTACGTTTACCAGAAAGCCGCTTGCTGACAAACGTTAACTTTACGGTGGATAAAGGTGACATTGTCACGTTAATGGGGCCGTCTGGCTGTGGAAAATCCACTCTGTTTTCATGGATGATTGGTGCACTGGCTGGACAGTTTTCTTGTACAGGTGAGCTATGGCTCAATGAGCAACGGATTGACATGCTACCCACCGCACAGCGTCAGATTGGCATTCTTTTCCAGGATGCACTGTTATTTGACCAGTTCAGCGTCGGGCAAAATTTACTGCTGGCGCTACCGTCGACGCTCAAGGGGACTGCCAGGCGCAATGCCGTGAAAGACGCGCTTGATCGAGCGGGACTGGCTGAAACTTATCACCAGGACCCTGCGACATTATCAGGCGGTCAGCGAGCGCGGGTGGCCCTGCTGCGCGCCCTTCTCGCTCAGCCAAAAGCGTTACTCCTGGATGAGCCATTCAGCCGTCTTGATGTGGCTCTGCGCGATAATTTTCGCCAGTGGGTGTTCAGCGAAGTTCGCGAACTGGCGATCCCCGTCGTTCAGGTAACGCACGATCTCCAGGATGTTCCTGCTGATAGTTCTGTTCTGGATATGGCGCAGTGGTCAGAAAATTACAACAAACTGCGATAACGCAAAGTTTTTCTCAATGCGTCAGTTCAGAATGGCGCACTCAAAACTACAATGTCGGGATTTTCGATGAAACGTGTTTCTCAAATGACCGCGCTGGCAATGGCTTTAGGGCTGGCTTGCGCTTCTTCGTGGGCCGCTGAACTGGCGAAGCCTCTTACACCTGACCAGCTTCAACAACAAAATGGCAAAGCGATAGATACTCGCCCCAGCGCGTTTTATAACGGCTGGCCACAAACCTTAAATGGCCCTTCTGGTCATGAACCTGCCGCCTTAAACCTCTCTGCCAGCTGGCTCGACAAAATGAGCACCGAACAGCTCAACGCGTGGATCAAGCAACATAACCTGAAAGCCGATGCCCCGGTGGCGCTGTACGGTAATGACAAAGATGTCGACGCCGTCAAAACGCGACTGCAAAAAGCAGGTTTTACGCATATCTCCATTCTGAGTGACGCGCTAAGCGAACCTTCCCGTCTACAAAAACTGCCGCACTTTGAGCAGCTGGTTTATCCGCAATGGCTGCACGACCTGCAACAAGGTAAAGAGGTTACGGCGAAACCTGCCGGTGACTGGAAAGTCATTGAAGCGGCCTGGGGCGCTCCTAAGCTTTACCTTATCAGCCATATTCCCGGTGCTGACTACATCGATACCAACGAAGTGGAAAGCGAACCGCTGTGGAACAAAGTTTCTGATGAACAACTAAAAGCGATGCTGGCAAAACACGGCATTCGCCATGACACCACGGTCATTCTGTACGGGCGTGACGTATACGCTGGAGCGCGTGTGGCGCAAATTATGCTCTACGCAGGCGTGAAAGATGTGCGTCTGCTGGATGGCGGCTGGCAAACCTGGTCCGACGCGGGACTGCCTGTTGAGCGAGGAACGCCACCGAAAGTGAAAGCGGAACCGGATTTCGGCGTGAAGATCCCGGCACAACCGCAGTTGATGCTCGATATGGAACAGGCCCGTGGACTGCTGCATCGCCAGGATGCATCGCTGGTGAGCATTCGTTCGTGGCCAGAATTTATCGGTACGACCAGCGGTTACAGCTATATTAAACCAAAAGGTGAAATAGCCGGAGCACGTTGGGGACACGCTGGTAGCGACTCGACGCATATGGAAGATTTTCATAACCCGGATGGCACCATGCGCAGCGCCGATGATATTACCGCTATGTGGAAAGCGTGGAATATCAAACCAGAGCAGCAAGTTTCATTCTACTGCGGCACCGGCTGGCGCGCGTCCGAAACCTTTATGTACGCACGCGCCATGGGTTGGAAGAATGTTTCCGTGTATGACGGCGGCTGGTACGAATGGAGCAGCGATCCAAAAAATCCGGTAGCAACCGGTGAACGCGGCCCGGACAGTAGCAAATAACATTGCAATTACTGACGCTGGTGCGACTTCAGCGTCAGATACCCACTCCACACCCGCGTAAAGGTCGTCATCCAGCACAACGCACCGAAGATCCACGCAAACCACGCAAACCATGCAGGGAATAAACATCCCAGCACAAACAGTAAGATCGTTTCTGTGCCTTCGGTTAACCCGCCCAGATAATAAAACGATTTATGCGCATAACCGGGATTATCAATCTGATGTTTCGCCGCCAGCGCAGCAAAAGCGAGAAAACTGCTGCCTGTGCCGATAAACGCAAACAGCAGCCAGCCGCCTGCCAGGGCGTTTTGCTGCGGTGCGGCGAGGATAAACCCAAAAGGTACCAGCGCGTAAAAAAGAAAATCGAGAGAAATATCAAGAAAGCCGCCCGCGTCGGTAAGCCCTCTGCGCCGCGCCAGCGCACCGTCCAGACCATCAAGCAGCCTGTTCAACAAAATGACGACAAGCGCCGCCAGATACCAGCCCAGCGCCAGAAAAGGCAGTGCCAGCACGCCGATGGCAAATCCCACTAATGTTAAACCATCTGGCGTAATGCCCGGTTTATCAAGAACCCGCACGCACTGATGCAACAACGGTTTAATCCGGGGATGAAGATGGCGGTCTAGCACAGGCACTCCTTAAATATAAAGCCTTTCTGATTGAGCAACAGTGCGGATATTATGGCATTTTTCGCTTATCTGCCCGTGTGTAATTTATGAAAATGATTGAAGTTGTTGCCGCCATCATTGAACGTGATGGCAAAATTTTACTCGCGCAACGCCCCGCCCAGAGCGATCAGGCGGGATTATGGGAGTTTGCCGGTGGTAAAGTCGAGCCGGATGAAAGCCAGCGGCAGGCGCTGGTGCGTGAGTTACGCGAAGAACTGGGCATCGAAGCAACTGTGGGTGAGTATGTTACCAGCCATCAGCGAGAAGTTTCGGGCCGGATTATCCATCTTCATGCCTGGCACGTACCCGACTTCCACGGGACGTTACAGGCACATGAACATCAGGCGCTGGTCTGGTGCTCACCTGAAGAGGCGCTGCAATATCCGCTGGCCCCTGCTGACATTCCATTATTAGAGGCGTTTATGGCTTTACGCGCCGCCAGACCAGCGGATTAGTGCTAAGGGTTTTGTCATCCCGCTGGCATTGCAGCAGTATTCCCTCGGCTTTAATTACCGCGCCTTCAGAATAATTTTTATCCTGATAAACGCAGCACTGAGTACAGGGCTGCGCTGACTGCCCGCCTGAACTGAACACTTCTGGCGGTACGTTTACCTCCACGTCCGGACGATAATGCGGGTTAGCCAGTGCAATTAATGGAAATGCTAATACTACGGCGAACAATGCTCGACTCACAGGGAACTCCTTAACGTTATTGTCTCTGCTACTGATAACGGTAGCCGGGTGGCAAAACTTTAGCGTCTGAGTTATCGCATTTGGTTATGAGATTACTCTCGTTATTAATTTGCTTTCCTGGGTCATTTTTTTCTTGCTTACCGTCACATTCTTGATGGTATAGTCGAAAACTGCAAAAGCACATCACATAAACAACATAAGCACAATCGTATTAATATATAAGGGTTTTATATCTATGGATCAGACATATTCTCTGGAGTCATTCCTCAACCATGTCCAAAAGCGCGACCCGAATCAAACCGAGTTCGCGCAAGCCGTTCGTGAAGTAATGACCACACTCTGGCCTTTTCTTGAACAAAATCCAAAATATCGCCAGATGTCATTACTGGAGCGTCTGGTTGAACCGGAGCGCGTGATCCAGTTTCGCGTGGTATGGGTTGATGATCGCAATCAGGTACAGGTCAACCGTGCATGGCGTGTGCAGTTCAGCTCAGCCATCGGCCCGTACAAAGGCGGTATGCGCTTCCATCCGTCAGTTAACCTCTCCATTCTCAAATTCCTCGGCTTCGAACAAACCTTCAAAAATGCCCTGACTACCCTGCCGATGGGCGGTGGTAAAGGCGGTAGCGATTTTGACCCGAAAGGTAAAAGCGAAGGCGAAGTGATGCGTTTCTGCCAGGCGCTGATGACCGAGCTTTATCGTCACCTGGGCGCGGATACCGACGTTCCGGCAGGTGATATCGGCGTTGGTGGTCGTGAAGTCGGCTTTATGGCGGGGATGATGAAAAAGCTCTCCAACAATACTGCCTGCGTCTTCACCGGTAAGGGCCTTTCATTTGGCGGTAGTCTTATTCGCCCGGAAGCTACCGGCTACGGTCTGGTTTATTTCACAGAAGCAATGTTAAAACGCCACGGTATGGGTTTTGAAGGGATGCGCGTTTCCGTTTCTGGCTCCGGCAACGTCGCCCAGTACGCTATCGAAAAAGCGATGGAATTTGGTGCTCGTGTGATCACTGCGTCAGACTCCAGCGGCACTGTAGTTGATGAAAGCGGATTCACGAAAGAGAAACTGGCACGTCTTATCGAAATCAAAGCCAGCCGCGATGGTCGAGTGGCAGATTACGCCAAAGAATTTGGTCTGGTCTATCTCGAAGGCCAACAGCCGTGGTCTGTACCGGTTGATATCGCCCTGCCTTGCGCCACCCAGAACGAACTGGATGTTGACGCCGCGCATCAGCTTATCGCCAATGGCGTTAAAGCCGTCGCCGAAGGGGCAAATATGCCGACCACCATCGAAGCGACTGAACTGTTCCAGCAGGCAGGCGTACTGTTTGCACCGGGTAAAGCGGCTAATGCTGGCGGTGTAGCAACGTCAGGCCTTGAAATGGCGCAAAACGCTGCGCGCCTGGGCTGGAAAGCCGAGAAAGTTGACGCACGTTTGCATCACATCATGCTGGATATCCACCATGCCTGTGTTGAGCATGGTGGTGAAGGTGAGCAAACCAACTACGTGCAGGGCGCGAACATTGCCGGTTTTGTGAAGGTTGCCGATGCGATGCTGGCGCAGGGTGTGATTTAAGTTGTAAATGCCTGATGGCGCTACGCTTATCAGGCCTACAAATGGGCACAATTCATTGCAGTTACGCTCTAATGTAGGCCGGGCAAGCGCAGCGCCCCCGGCAAAATTTCAGGCGTTTATGAGTATTTAACGGATGATGCTCCCCAGGGAACATTTCTTATGGGCCAACGGCATTTCTTACTGTAGTGCTCCCAAAACTGCTTGTCGTAACGATAACACGCTTCAAGTTCAGCATCCGTTAACTTTCTGCGATAGCAGCAGATATGCCAGTAAAGAAATCCCATTAGACTATTTTTTTGATAATCTTCTTCGCTTTCGAACAACTCGTGCGCCTTTCGAGAAGCAAGCATTATATAATGCCAGGCCAGTTCTTCTTCAATTGTCCCGTTTTGAAAAGCTGTGCTTGATATCGAGATCATCCATGATAATTCCGCCGCCCATATTAGCTTCGCCGAGGATTTACCGGAGCGATTATTAGCGCAATCAGAGATATAGTCTGAGGGAAAAACAGCAAATTTATTCAACAAGGCGATAACCTGCTCTGGGGCTTCCTCCATGTTTGCTTTAAAGGTATTGGCTCCATGGTCGCCAGAAAGAAAATGCTCCATTAAGGCACAATAACTTTCGCTATCTTCGATACCCCATTGATCCTCTAAAGACTCGCGTCTTTTACTTATGATATCGATCGAGTCAAAAGGAAGCACATGATATTGGAAGGTATCTTTGCCAGGTTCAGGCTTTCGCGGCCAGAACTCCAGCGTTTCAGACCATTGCTTATGATAGAATCGATAAGGTGCGATCAATTGTAGCGCCTGTAACTTCTCGATACTGAGCGGCTCAATACCTTTAGCCTGATAATAATGCAGTTGTTCTTTTTTTGCTTTAAAACCGGCCCGAACAATAAGCCCCATCATAATTAATAGATAAAGAAAAGAGCATCCCGCAGTAATCAGGCCTCTTTCATTCAAACCGTTGGATGTTATCGCTGCGAATACAAACATTACAGCGACAACACATGTTAAATACCCCCCCCCACTTACAAAGCAGCATGGCCTTATTTTCTTTAATCATCCGTTCAAAATTACTATTAAATATTTCCCAGCCATTAAAAGAATACTTCTCGCTCCCAGGATGGTTTTGTAATAAAACTTTTTTCATCACATTCCCTGTTATTACATACTTTAGAGGCGATAATTTTATCCATGCAAAAAAAATATCCAACGAATTTTCTTGATCCGCTGGATATTTCAGAATATGACTCGAATAGCACGAAAGATTCGCTCGCTTACGCTATCGCCCCGCTTCCGGCTTCATCTGCTGGCGGACTTTTTTTCGCACTACGTTTACGCGGTGCAGCCTTTTTCTTATCAGCACTGCCACCACTGCCCGGAGCCACAATGCCGCGAAACTGCCGCACCGGAGTACGTTTGGCTTGATCAATAAGCTGATATAGCGTCCCCACCAGCGGCTGCATAAAGTCCTGATAGCGACACTGCTTTTCGCTGATTTGCGTCAGCACCGATTCCCAGTGCGCGGTCATGTCCGGTCGCGTAGCCATTTCTGGCAGCGAATGGAATAACGCTTTTCCGGCGTCGGTGGAGTGGATATAGCGCCCTTTTTTGGTGAGGAAACCACGCTTGAACAACAGTTCAATAATCCCGGCACGCGTTGCTTCTGTCCCCAGACCATCGGTCGCACGAAGGATCTTTTTCAGATCTTTGTCCTGCACAAAGCGCGCAATCCCGGTCATCGCCGAAAGCAGTGTTGCATCGGTAAAATGGCGCGGCGGCTGGGTTTGCCGCTCTACCACTTCACCTTTTTCACACAGCAACTCATCGCCTTTCGCCACCACAGGCAATGGCGTGCCGTCGTTTTCTTCATCGCGCTCTTTGCTGCCTAACAGCGCGCGCCAACCTGCTTCAGCAAGAAAACGCGCTTTAGCGACAAATTTGCCTTTGGCAATGTCCAGTTCGATAACACACTTGCGGAACACCGCATCCGGGCAGAACTGCATCAGATACTGACGGGCAATCAGGTTATAGACCTTCGCTTCGTTCTCCGTCAGGTTGATCGCAGAACTCCTTGCGGTCGGAATGATGGCGTGGTGCGCATCGACCTTTTTGTCATCCCAACAGCGGTTGCGTATATCTGGATCTACCACTGACTGCGGCAACAGATCCGGTGCATGAACGCTGATGGCATTCATCACCGCGTGGCGTCCGGCAAAATGTTCTTCTGGCAAATAGCGACAATCGGAACGCGGATAAGTGATTAGCTTGTGCGTTTCGTACAGCTTCTGGCAGATATCAAGCACGTTCTGCGCGCTCAGACCGAAGCGTTTTGCCGCTTCAATCTGCAACGCCGAAAGCGAAAACGGCAGCGGCGCGGATTCTGATTCCCGTTTATCGTTATAGCTGGTGACAATAGCCGGTTGACCACTAATGCGGTTAACCACATGCTCCGCCAGTGGACGATGTAACAAGCGCCCTTCTTCATCCTGGTACGGTTCACACGCTTCGCTCGGTTGCCAGATAGCGGTAAACCGCTCATCGGCAGGTGTCACGATATGCGCTTTGACTTCAAAGAAGTCTTTCGCCACGAAGTTTTCAATCTCTTCATCGCGGCGCACCACCAGCCCGAGCACGGGTGTCTGCACGCGTCCCACGGAAAGTACGCCCTGATAACCGGCATTGCGACCGAGAATGGTATACGCACGGGTCATATTGATGCCGTACAGCCAGTCGGCACGCGCTCGCGCCAGCGCAGAAACGCACAGCGGTACAAACTCACTGTTGGAACGAAGACGGTCGATCGCCCGCTCAACCGCCTGCGGGTTCAGGTCGTTTATCAAGCAACGCTGCACCTGCTGGCGCTTTTCCGGTGCCAGTTGTAGATAGTCCAGCACTTCATCCACCAGCAGTTGCCCTTCGCGATCCGGGTCCCCGGCGTGAACGATTTCGCTGGCTTCATGCAGGAACCGTTTGATGACGTTAAGTTGTTTGGTCACGGAGGGTCGGGGCTGTAATTGCCACTTTTCCGGGACAATCGGCAAATCCGCAAGATTCCAGCGCGCATAGCGGCTGTCGTAGGCGTCTGGCTGCGCCTGCTCAAGCAGGTGACCGATACACCAGGTCACCACCTGACCATTACCGCACTCGATAAAGCCATCGCCTTTACGGTGCGGTTTGGGCAGGACATCAGCAATGGCGCGCGCCAGACTCGGTTTTTCGGCAATAAACAACCGCATTGAATTAACGGATCTCAACCATGGCACGACCGCCGCGCGCTGGCACCAGTTCGCCAATCGCCGTCAGTTCAATGCCAAACTCGGCGGCTGTAGCTTTAACCTCATTTTCTGCTTCCGGCATGACCGCCAGCAGCAAACCGCCAGAAGTTTGCGGATCGCACAGCAGATCGCGCACTTCACGCGGCATTTCACCCATCAGATGACCGTAGCTGGCAAAGTTACGTTCGGTGCCGCCTGGCACTGCGCCCAACTTAATGTACTCTTCAACCCCCGGCAATTTCGGGATCGCGTCATAGTCAACGCGCGCCTGCACACCTGCGCCCTGACACATTTCGCTCAAATGGCCCAGCAGACCAAAGCCCGTAACGTCGGTCATCGCTTTTACGCCTTCGATGTTGGCAAAGGACGCACCTGCGATGTTCATCCGGCACATCACTTCCGTCGCCAGTCCCTGATGTTCTGGTTTCAACAGTGATTTTTTCTCAGCCGTGGTAAGAACGCCGATCCCCAGCGGTTTCGTCAGGAACAGTTTGCATCCGGCTTGTGCGGTACTGTTTTTCTTCACCCGCTCGGTCGGTACGATCCCCGTTACCGCCAGACCAAAAATCGGCTCCGGCGCATCGATGGAGTGACCGCCAGCCAGCGCAATACCCGCCTGACGGCATGCATAGCGTCCACCTTCGGTTACTTCGCGGGCAATTTCTGGGGAAAGTTTGTTAATCGGCCAGCCGAGGATCGCAATCGCCATAATCGGTTTGCCCCCCATCGCGAAGATATCGCTGATGGCGTTAGTCGCCGCAATGCGGCCAAAATCGAAAGGATTATCAACGATCGGCATAAAGAAGTCGGTGGTACTGATAACGCTGGTGCCATTGCCCAGATCGTACACCGCCGCATCGTCGCGGGTCTCATTACCCACAAGCAAATTCGGATCAACAAACTTCGCCTGCTCACTGTGCAGGATGGTTTCCAACACTTTTGGGGAAATTTTACAGCCGCAACCAGCTCCGTGGCTGTATTGGGTCAAACGAATCGAGTTCTCGCTCATGGACATCTCCTGTCAATGCAATCCGGGTATGGTAACCCTCATTCCGTGAAGTGATAAGTGAGAGTGTCTGAATTCCTGCGCCTTTGCTCACAATCCAGACAGTTTCGCGACAATTATCAGAAATAAGTTACAAACGGCGTCGGGTCCGGGACGTTAATCGACGTAGATGCTTTCAACTGCGGCGTGCCGAGGTAGAGAAAACCGACAATTTTATCCTGCTCACGGCAACCGAATGCTTCACGCACTACCGGACTTTCAGTTAATGCGCCACTGCGCCAGATGCCGCCAAATCCTTGGGCAACGGCTGCCATTTGCATCGCCATGACCGCGCATCCGGCAGACATTTCCTGTTCCCATCGCGGGACTTTATGATTTTCTTCGCATTTCGCCACCACCGTGATGATGAGCGGTGCGCGGAACGGCGCATTACGGGCTTTGTCGATAGCTTTGTCATCACTACCGGCAGCAATCGCCCCCTGTTCCAGTACGGCGCTGAAACGCTCGCGCCCTTCCCCTTCAATCACAAAAAAATGCCACGGTTGCATGGACTTATGGTCCGGCGCACGCATACCCGCACGCAGGATGTTTTGCAGTTGTTCACCCGTTGGCGCGGGTTCAGCCAGGCGGGAGGCGCTACGGCGATTGATCAATAGTTCGAGTGCATCCATTTGATTAACTCCTGTCGTGATATTTATTCACAAAATTAACACGAGAGTGGATTTTGTTACAGCACAGTCCGCAATTCCTGCTGACAAGTGCCGGTTGGGTCATTACGATAACCACATCTATTGCGCCTGTGACAGGTGTGACCTTAAGTTGGGAGAATACATGCGAACCCTTTGGCGATTTATTGCCGGATTTTTTAAATGGACGTGGCGTCTGCTGAATTTCGTCCGTGAAATGGTACTTAACCTGTTCTTTATTTTCCTCGTACTGGTTGGTGTGGGGATCTGGATGCAGGTCAGTGGTGGTGATTCGAAAGAAACGGCCAGTCGTGGCGCACTGCTGCTGGACATTTCTGGTGTGATCGTCGATAAACCCGACAGTTCTCAGCGGTTTAGTAAATTAAGCCGCCAGCTGCTTGGTGCCAGTTCCGATCGTCTGCAGGAAAACTCACTGTTTGATATCGTCAACACCATTCGCCAGGCGAAGGACGACCGCAATATCACCGGTATCGTGATGGATCTGAAAAACTTCGCAGGCGGCGACCAGCCGTCTATGCAGTACATCGGCAAAGCCCTGAAAGAGTTTCGTGACAGCGGGAAACCGGTTTATGCCGTTGGCGAGAACTACAGCCAGGGGCAATATTATCTCGCCAGTTTCGCCAATAAAATTTGGCTGTCACCGCAAGGCGTGGTTGATCTGCACGGTTTTGCTACCAACGGTCTGTACTACAAATCGTTGCTGGATAAGCTGAAAGTTTCCACCCATGTGTTCCGCGTGGGTACGTATAAATCTGCCGTTGAACCGTTTATTCGTGATGATATGTCACCGGCAGCCCGCGAAGCTGACAGCCGCTGGATTGGTGAGCTGTGGCAAAACTATCTGAATACTGTTGCCGCTAACCGGCAGATCCCTGCTGAGCAGGTATTCCCTGGCGCGCAAGGGTTGCTTGAGGGTTTAACCAAAACCGGTGGCGATACCGCGAAATATGCACTGGAAAACAAGCTGGTCGATGCACTGGCATCGAGTGCGGAAATCGAAAAAGCACTGACCAAAGAATTCGGCTGGAGTAAGACTGATAAAAATTATCGCGCCATCAGTTATTACGATTACGCATTGAAAACGCCGGCAGATACCGGTGACAGCATCGGTGTCGTCTTTGCTAATGGCGCAATTATGGATGGCGAGGAAACTCAGGGGAAAGT
The DNA here is from genome assembly GCF_948475835.1 of uncultured Escherichia sp. Lineage (NCBI taxonomy): Bacteria > Pseudomonadati > Pseudomonadota > Gammaproteobacteria > Enterobacterales > Enterobacteriaceae > Escherichia > uncultured Escherichia sp. The sequence continues at coordinate 25,042 of NZ_CAOLGM010000019.1, forward strand.
TGGCGGTGATACCACTGCGGCACAAATCCGCGACGCTCGCCTTGACCCGAAAGTGAAAGCGATTGTCCTGCGTGTTAATAGCCCAGGCGGCAGCGTTACCGCGTCTGAAGTGATTCGCGCTGAACTGGCAGCAGCCCGGGCAGCGGGTAAGCCTGTGGTTGTATCGATGGGCGGCATGGCGGCATCTGGTGGTTACTGGATTTCCACGCCAGCTAATTACATTGTGGCTAACCCCAGCACCCTGACCGGTTCTATCGGTATCTTCGGCGTGATCACCACCGTAGAAAATAGTCTGGATTCGATTGGTGTTCATACCGATGGTGTCTCAACTTCACCGCTGGCAGATGTTTCTATCACCAGGGCACTGCCGCCGGAAGCACAGCAGATGATGCAGTTAAGCATTGAGAATGGCTATAAACGCTTTATCACGCTGGTTGCTGATGCGCGTCATTCGACGCCGGAGCAAATTGATAAAATCGCCCAGGGCCACGTCTGGACCGGTCAGGATGCAAAAGCTAACGGGCTGGTCGATAGTCTCGGGGATTTCGATGATGCGGTTGCCAAAGCAGCAGAGCTGGCAAAAGTGAAACAGTGGCATCTGGAATACTACGTTGATGAACCGACCTTCTTCGACAAAGTGATGGACAACATGTCTGGTTCTGTCCGGGCAATGTTGCCAGATGCGTTCCAGGCCATGTTACCTGCACCGCTTGCCTCGGTAGCCTCTACCGTTAAAAGTGAAAGCGACAAGCTGGCCGCGTTTAACGACCCACAAAACCGTTATGCGTTTTGCCTGACCTGCGCCAACGTGCGTTAAGTCTTGTACTGAGTGGCCGACAGATCGTCGGCCACATTATTTTTTACCTCGACGAATCCTCTTCCCGCTGTCTCGACCCATATTTCCTTATCCGCATAGTATCAGGTGCGCTCCTCCTGCCTCACGTATATACTTTTGCTCTTTCGATATCATTCATATCAATATCATGCAAAAGAAATCAATTTACGTCGCCTACACGGGCGGGACCATCGGGATGCAGCGTTCCGAGCAGGGTTATATTCCGGTGTCAGGTCATCTACAACGCCAACTGGCGCTGATGCCGGAATTCCATCGCCCGGAGATGCCAGATTTCACCATTCATGAATATACGCCGTTGATGGATTCTTCTGATATGACGCCGGAAGACTGGCAGCATATTGCTGAAGATATTAAAGCGCACTATGACGACTATGATGGTTTTGTCATTCTACACGGTACCGACACGATGGCGTATACCGCCTCTGCGCTGTCGTTCATGCTCGAGAATCTCGGTAAACCGGTCATTGTGACAGGGTCACAAATCCCGCTGGCTGAGTTACGCTCTGACGGACAAATTAATCTGCTGAATGCGTTGTACGTTGCGGCGAATTATCCGATCAACGAAGTAACGCTCTTTTTCAATAACCGATTGTATCGCGGCAACCGCACTACCAAAGCCCATGCCGATGGTTTTGATGCGTTTGCCTCTCCAAACCTTCCTCCGTTACTGGAAGCTGGTATCCATATTCGTCGTTTGAATACGCCACCCGCCCCGCACGGTGAAGGGGAATTAATCGTTCATCCAATCACGCCACAACCAATTGGCGTAGTGACGATTTATCCGGGGATTTCTGCTGATGTCGTGCGCAATTTTCTGCGCCAACCGGTGAAAGCATTGATTCTGCGCTCCTATGGCGTGGGTAATGCGCCACAAAACAAAGCCTTCCTGCAGGAATTACAAGAAGCCAGCGATCGCGGTATTGTGGTGGTCAACCTGACACAATGTATGTCCGGTAAAGTGAATATGGGTGGTTATGCCACCGGTAACGCCCTCGCCCATGCCGGCGTTATTGGCGGTGCAGATATGACTGTAGAAGCCACGCTAACCAAACTGCATTACCTGCTGAGCCAGGAACTGGATACTGAAACCATTCGCAAGGCCATGAGCCAAAACCTGCGCGGCGAACTGACGCCGGATGATTAAGGAGACTGCAATGCCCCCTCGCGCCCTGTTACTGGTCGATTTACAAAATGATTTCTGTGCTGGTGGCGCGCTCGCCGTGCCGGAAGGTGACAGTACGGTGGATGTCGCTAACCGCCTTATTGACTGGTGCCAGTCGCGCGGTGAAGCGGTTATCGCCAGTCAGGACTGGCACCCGGCGAATCACGGCAGTTTTGCCAGTCAGCACTGTGTAGAGCCTTATATGCCAGGTCAACTCGACGGTTTGCCACAAACCTTCTGGCCAGATCACTGTGTGCAGAACAGTGAAGGCGCACAATTACATCCGTTACTGAACCAAAAAGCGATCGCAGCGGTGTTCCATAAAGGCGAAAATCCTTTAGTTGACAGTTACAGTGCCTTTTTTGATAACGGCCGTCGGCAGAAAACCTCTCTCGATGACTGGTTACGCGATCATGAAATCGATGAATTGATCGTTATGGGCCTGGCTACTGACTATTGCGTGAAGTTTACCGTGCTGGACGCGTTACAGTTAGGTTATAAGGTAAACGTGATTACCGATGGTTGTCGTGGCGTGAATATCCAGCCCCAGGACAGTGCGCACGCGTTTATGGAGATGTCAGCAGCTGGGGCAACGCTATATACGCTGGCAGACTGGGAAGAGACGCAGGGGTAATATTAGTTGAATTCATCTCTGGCCTACATTTCCTCAATGACATTGTAGGCCAGATAATACTTGTCAGTGTTGCATTTAACCTACTTGCAGCTAAAACACGACGTCCTAACAAGTATATTTGCCCTCCCTTAATAACAGGCTTAAATACTAGATAACTCATTCACTTAAACATAGCAATAGGCTTTGCTGAGATACCAAAATCTTCTTTTAACTGCTGTTTGCTCTTCATGACCATCTGACCATTTGTGTCAATTGTCATATGCTGTGCTTCGGTATTATGGCGGGCTTGCCACAGCATCACCAGTTGCAGGCAATTCTCTTTTTGTTCCTCGGTCAACGCAACGCCATCAGGCCATTTCCCCAGTTCAACGGCGGTCGACAAACGCTGGTATACCTCAGGCGTCATGCTGTTGATAATGTCATCAAGATTCATAATTTTTCCGCTCCTGTGGAATAAGTTGCTGAATCGTTTTTTCAACCGTTGATTTCTTCACCGTTTTCGCCATCAGTGAAGCGTAAAGAAGCAGAGTTAACACAATAACGTTCGCCTGTTGGTTGCGGCCCGTCGGGAAAGACATGCCCCAGATGGGCATCACAGTTACCGCAACGAATTTCTATGCGCTGCATTCCATGTGACAAGTCTTTGATATAACGAATGGATTCTTCACTCACCGGTTCGTAGAAACTGGGCCAGCCACAGCCGGAATCATACTTCGTTTCGGAATGAAACAGCGGGGCATCGCAGATCAAACAGTGATATACGCCGTCACGCTTGTTATGCAGTAAACGACCCGTAAATGGCGGTTCTGTCCCATGATTCTGCGTCACGTAAAACTGCATCTCGGACAAATTTTTTTTCAGTTCTTCTGCCGAAGGTTTATTAGCCATTTGCTCACATCTCACTTTAATCGTGCTCACATTACGTGACTGATTCTAACAAAACATTAACACCAACTGGCAAAATTTTGTCCTAAACTTGATCTCGACGAAATGGCTGCACCTAAATCGTGATGAAAATCACATTTTTATCGTAATTGCCCTTTAAAATTCGGGGCGCCGACCCCATGTGGTCTCAAGCCCAAAGGAAGAGTGAGGCGAGTCAGTCGCGTAATGCTTAGGCACAGGATTGATTTGTCGCAATGATTGACACGATTCCGCTTGACGCTGCGTAAGGTTTTTGTAATTTTACAGGCAACCTTTTATTCACTAACAAATAGCTGGTGGAATATATGACTATCAAAGTAGGTATCAACGGTTTTGGCCGTATCGGTCGCATTGTTTTCCGTGCTGCTCAGAAACGTTCTGACATCGAGATCGTTGCAATCAACGACCTGTTAGACGCTGATTACATGGCATACATGCTGAAATATGACTCCACTCACGGCCGTTTCGACGGTACCGTTGAAGTGAAAGACGGTCATCTGATCGTTAACGGTAAAAAAATCCGTGTTACCGCTGAACGTGATCCGGCTAACCTGAAATGGGACGAAGTTGGTGTTGACGTTGTCGCTGAAGCAACTGGTCTGTTCCTGACTGACGAAACTGCTCGTAAACACATCACCGCTGGTGCGAAGAAAGTGGTTATGACTGGTCCGTCTAAAGACAACACTCCGATGTTCGTTAAAGGCGCTAACTTCGACAAATATGCTGGCCAGGACATCGTTTCCAACGCTTCCTGCACCACCAACTGCCTGGCTCCGCTGGCTAAAGTTATCAACGATAACTTCGGCATCATCGAAGGTCTGATGACCACCGTTCACGCTACTACCGCTACTCAGAAAACCGTTGATGGCCCGTCTCACAAAGACTGGCGCGGCGGCCGTGGCGCTTCCCAGAACATCATCCCGTCCTCTACCGGTGCTGCTAAAGCTGTAGGTAAAGTACTGCCAGAACTGAATGGCAAACTGACTGGTATGGCGTTCCGCGTTCCGACCCCGAACGTATCCGTAGTTGACCTGACCGTTCGTCTGGAAAAAGCTGCAACTTACGAGCAGATCAAAGCTGCCGTTAAAGCTGCTGCTGAAGGCGAAATGAAAGGCGTTCTGGGCTACACCGAAGATGACGTAGTATCTACCGATTTCAACGGCGAAGTTTGCACTTCCGTGTTCGATGCTAAAGCTGGTATCGCTCTGAACGACAACTTCGTGAAACTGGTATCCTGGTACGACAACGAAACCGGTTACTCCAACAAAGTTCTGGACCTGATCGCTCACATCTCCAAATAAGTTGAGATGACACTGTGATCTAAAAAGAGCGACTTCGGTCGCTCTTTTTTTTACCTGATAAAATGAAGTTAAAGGACTGCGTCATGATTAAGAAAATTTTTGCCCTTCCGGTCATCGAACAAATCTCCCCTGTCCTGTCCCGTCGTAAACTGGATGAACTGGACCTCATTGTGGTCGATCATCCCCAGGTAAAAGCCTCTTTTGCATTACAGGGCGCACACCTTCTCTCGTGGAAACCTGCGGGTGAAGAAGAAGTTCTGTGGTTGAGCAACAACACACCGTTCAAAAATGGCGTCGCTATTCGCGGTGGCGTACCGGTTTGCTGGCCGTGGTTTGGTCCGGCGGCACAACAAGGTCTGCCTGCGCACGGTTTTGCCCGCAACCTGCCGTGGACGCTGAAATCACATCGTGAAGATGCTGATGGCGTAGCGCTGACTTTTGAATTGACGCAAAGCGAAGAGACGAAAAAATTCTGGCCGCACGACTTTACGCTGTTAGCGCATTTCCGCGTGGGTAAAACCTGTGAAATCGATCTTGAATCACATGGCGAATTTGAAACCACCTCTGCCCTGCATACCTACTTTAACGTGGGTGATATCGCTAAGGTAAGCGTCAGTGGGCTGGGCGATCGCTTCATTGATAAAGTAAATGACGCGAAAGAAGATGTACTGACCGACGGTATTCAGACCTTCCCTGACCGTACCGATCGCGTGTATCTGAATCCGCAAGATTGCAGCGTGATTAATGATGAAGCGCTGAATCGTATTATCGCCGTAGGCCACCAGCATCATCTGAACGTTGTCGGCTGGAACCCGGGACCGGCGCTTTCAGTTAGCATGGGCGACATGCCGGATGATGGCTACAAAACATTTGTTTGTGTAGAAACGGCTTACGCTTCAGAAACGCAAAAAGTGACCAAAGAGAAACCTGCACATCTGGCGCAATCCATTCGCGTTGCGAAACGTTAATTTGCGTTAATGTTGTGTGCCGGGTGCGATGCATCCGGCACGTATCAACATCACACCATATCCAGCGCAGTTTTTCCTTTTGGTGCCGGATACGCTTTATCCAGCATGGTTAATTCCGCTGACGAAAGTTCGACCTCAAGCACAGCCGCATTCTGTTGGACATGGGCAATCGTGGCCGCTTTTGGAATCGCCATCACACCCTGATGGCTGATTACCCACGCCAACAATACTTGTGCCGCGCTGATATTGTGAGCATGTGCAATTTCGTTGACTACCGCGTTTTTTAACAGTCCATTGCGCAACCGCCCGGCCTGGGCTAATGGACTGTAAGCCATCACCGGCATCTGCTGTTGCTGGCACCAGGGGAGTAGATCGTACTCAATCCCTCGTGAACCGAGATGGTAAAGCACCTGATTAGTGGCACACTGATTTCCCCCCGGCAGCTGCCAGAGTTCCTGCATATCAGCATGATCAAGGTTAGAAACGCCCCAGCGGCGGATTTTTCCCTGGGCGATCAATTTTTCCATCGCTGCCACAGTCTCTTCAAAAGCGAAACTGCCAGACCAGTGTAATAAGTAGAGATCGAGATAATCAGTATTGAGACGGCGTAAACTGGCTTCGCATGCATTTATCGCTTTTTGCCCGCCAGCATTCCACGGATAGACTTTAGAGACGAGAAAGACGTTATCGCGCAGACCGGTTAATGCTTCCCCAACCACCTTTTCGGCACCGCCATCGGCATACATTTCGGCGGTATCAATGAGGGTTAAACCGAGCTCAATGCCCGCGCGTAGTGCAGCAACTTCTGTTTTGCGCTGACTGGCATCTTCGCCCATATACCATGTTCCCTGCCCTATGGCTGGCAGTGAGACATCGCCACTAAATTGAATCATTTTTTGTTGCATTGTTTCCTCCCAGGTATTGCACCACCGTAATGCAAAACAGGGCGTGACGCCCTGTTTTTATGCACAAAATGCCCTGGAAAGATGCATTATCAGAATTTGTAGGTGATCCCGGTAGAAATCAGGCCAGTCCAGGATTTATCCACCATCGGGCTGTCAGTAACTTCATCAGACAGACGGGTATAGCGCGCGGTACCGTAAACACTCCAGTCGCCGAGGAAGTTGTAGCTGGCGCTCAGCTCCAGGTAAGGGCTCCAGCTGTCGTTCGGGTTATAGCCACGCAGACCGCTGCGAGCGGACTCTTTGCGCGATACGCCATAATAGTATTCGTTCTGGTTTTCGCTGTTCCACTGCACACCAATACCCGGAGTCACGGTCAGGCCACCGTTGGTGTAACGATACAACCAGGCCATATCCCAGACAATACCGTTGCTGTTATCCAGGGTATCGCCAGCCAGGGTGGTACGCAGGTAACCGTACTGGGTAAAGTGAGCATAAGACAGACCAGCCATCATGGTGCTCTTACGGTCATCCAGGTGACGCATTTGGTGATCGCCACTGTCTTTCGCTTTGAAGTAAAGCGGCGACCAGTAAGCGGTAATTGAAAGTTTATCCGTTGCGTCATTCCACAGGTAGTAACCACCACCTAAGCCACGGAACCAGAAGTTATCGCCTTCATAGTTGATTACCGGTACTGGGTAAACATCGGTATCGTAATCTTTATATGGGTGCTCAACGACACCTACGCCTGCGCCCAGGGAAAATTTACCTTCAGCGTGCGCTACGCCTGCAGACGTTGCGATAAGCACTCCAAGTGCCAGAAGTTTGAGTTTGGTCACAATTAATCATTCCTTAAACAAATGTTTAGCGGGCGACAAAGTTTACCCGTCAATACATCGAAACCCAACCTTTTTACGTTTTCATTTTTTAAAGTAACTGTTTAATTTTCCTGACGCGGATGACACCGCGCTTACAGCCAAATGAATTTAGCGTTACTGGCTACCCCGGTCTTTACATTAATTATGCAAAATTTATGGATGAGTTGTTGATATGCCATTGAAATTAAGAAAGCCGTGCAGGCAAGTTTTCCATTTGCCATCTACGCTTAATTTTTGAAGGTGTATCACCGGGCACGTTGTTCTCATCGTCGATAAAATGGCATGAGAGTTGCTGTGTTTTAGCAAGAGACGTCGTTCAGTTTACCTCTTCCGGGAGCCTCTACTATTCATATGAACGGCTCTTAACCTGTGCTAAAAAACGAAAGGACGGCATACCATGAATATATTCGATCACTATCGCCAGCGATATGAAGCTGCCAAGGACGAAGAGTTCACACTGCAGGAGTTTCTTACCACTTGTCGGCAAGATCGCAGTGCTTATGCCAACGCGGCTGAGCGGCTATTGATGGCTATCGGTGAGCCTGTCATGGTCGATACAGCCCAGGAACCCAGACTTTCTCGACTCTTTTCTAACCGGGTCATTGCACGTTATCCGGCATTTGAAGAGTTTTACGGCATGGAAGACGCGATTGAACAGATTGTCTCTTATCTGAAACACGCGGCTCAGGGGCTGGAAGAGAAGAAACAAATCCTGTATCTGCTGGGGCCTGTGGGTGGGGGTAAATCATCGCTTGCTGAGCGACTGAAATCATTAATGCAGCTCGTACCGATTTATGTATTGAGCGCCAACGGTGAGCGTAGCCCGGTCAACGATCATCCGTTCTGTCTTTTCAATCCGCAGGAAGATGCTCAGATTCTGGAAAAAGAGTATGGCATTCCTCGCCGTTATCTCGGCACCATCATGTCGCCATGGGCGGCAAAACGCCTGCATGAATTTGGTGGCGATATCACTAAGTTCCGGGTAGTGAAGGTCTGGCCGTCAATTCTGCAACAAATTGCTATCGCCAAAACGGAACCCGGTGATGAGAACAACCAGGACATCTCCGCGCTGGTTGGGAAAGTCGATATTCGTAAACTCGAACACTACGCGCAGAATGACCCGGACGCCTACGGCTATTCCGGTGCGCTGTGCCGCGCCAACCAAGGGATCATGGAATTTGTCGAGATGTTTAAAGCACCGATAAAAGTGCTGCATCCGCTGTTAACCGCCACTCAGGAAGGTAACTACAACGGGACGGAAGGTATCTCCGCCCTGCCGTTCAACGGGATTATTCTCGCCCACTCGAACGAATCCGAATGGGTCACTTTCCGTAATAACAAAAACAACGAAGCCTTCCTCGACCGTGTTTACATCGTGAAGGTGCCGTATTGCTTACGCATTTCCGAAGAGATCAAAATCTACGAGAAATTGCTTAATCACAGTGAATTGACTCACGCCCCCTGCGCCCCTGGCACGCTGGAAACGCTGTCACGTTTTTCCATTCTTTCGCGCCTTAAAGAGCCAGAAAACTCCAGCATTTATTCAAAGATGCGGGTTTATGATGGCGAAAGTCTGAAAGACACCGATCCCAAAGCCAAGTCGTATCAGGAATATCGTGACTACGCCGGTGTCGATGAAGGGATGAACGGTCTGTCGACGCGTTTTGCGTTTAAGATCCTCTCCCGCGTGTTCAACTTCGATCATGTAGAAGTGGCGGCAAACCCGGTCCATCTGTTCTACGTCCTGGAACAGCAGATCGAGCGCGAGCAGTTCCCACAAGAGCAGGCAGAACGCTATCTGGAGTTCCTGAAAGGTTATCTGATCCCGGAATATGCCGAGTTTATCGGCAAAGAGATCCAGACGGCCTACCTTGAATCCTATTCCGAATATGGGCAAAACATTTTCGACCGTTATGTTACCTACGCGGATTTCTGGATTCAGGATCAGGAGTATCGCGATCCGGATACCGGGCAGCTGTTTGACCGCGAGTCTCTTAACGCCGAGCTGGAGAAAATCGAGAAACCGGCGGGGATCAGTAATCCAAAAGATTTCCGCAACGAGATTGTTAACTTCGTACTGCGCGCCAGAGCGAATAACAGCGGACGCAATCCGAACTGGACCAGCTATGAAAAACTGCGCACGGTTATCGAGAAGAAAATGTTCTCCAATACCGAGGAGCTGTTGCCGGTTATCTCGTTTAACGCCAAAACGTCAACCGACGAGCAGAAGAAACACGACGACTTTGTCGACCGTATGATGGAAAAAGGCTACACCCGTAAACAGGTGCGTTTACTGTGCGAATGGTATTTGCGCGTACGTAAATCGTCTTAACAACCCTGGCCCGGTACACATGTTACCGGGCCTACAACGACAGCGAACCGTGGGCCTGAGAAGCGGCAACACAGGCGTAGCATACAGTTGGCAAATGTAGTACGGGGGGCATATGACCTGGTTTATTGACCGGCGTCTGAACGGCAAAAACAAAAGCATGGTGAATCGCCAGCGTTTTTTACGCCGTTATAAAGCGCAAATTAAACAGTCGATCTCCGAGGCCATTAATAAGCGTTCGGTGACTGACGTCGACAGCGGCGAATCCGTATCCATTCCCACGGAAGATATTAGCGAACCGATGTTTCATCAGGGGCGTGGCGGTCTGCGCCACCGCGTGCATCCGGGCAATGACCATTTCGTCCAGAACGACCGAATTGAACGTCCCCAGGGTGGCGGCGGAGGTTCCGGCAGTGGTCAGGGCCAGGCCAGCCAGGATGGTGAAGGTCAGGATGAATTTGTCTTTCAGATTTCGAAAGATGAGTATCTTGATTTGCTCTTTGAAGATTTGGCCTTACCGAATCTGAAACAAAACCAACAACGCCAGCTGACCGAATATAAAACGCATCGGGCGGGTTATACTGCTAACGGCGTTCCGGCCAATATCAGCGTTGTGCGTTCCTTGCAGAACTCACTGGCGCGACGCACAGCCATGACGGCAGGCAAGCGGCGGGAACTTCATGCACTGGAAGAGAATTTGGCCATCATCAGCAACAGTGAACCTGCGCAGCTGCTGGAAGAGGAACGTCTGCGCAAAGAAATTGCAGAATTACGTGCCAAAATTGAACGCGTCCCTTTTATTGACACCTTCGATTTACGTTACAAGAACTACGAGAAGCGGCCCGATCCCTCCAGCCAGGCAGTGATGTTTTGCCTGATGGACGTTTCCGGTTCAATGGATCAATCCACTAAAGATATGGCTAAGCGTTTTTATATTCTGCTGTATCTGTTCCTCAGCAGAACGTATAAGAACGTGGAAGTCGTATACATCCGCCATCATACCCAGGCGAAAGAAGTCGATGAACATGAGTTTTTCTACTCGCAGGAAACAGGCGGCACCATTGTTTCCAGCGCCCTGAAACTGATGGATGAGGTAGTGAAAGAGCGTTATAACCCGGCACAGTGGAATATTTACGCTGCACAAGCATCGGACGGCGATAACTGGGCCGATGACTCTCCGCTTTGCCATGAAATCCTGGCGAAAAAATTATTACCTGTTGTTCGTTATTACAGCTATATCGAAATTACCCGTCGTGCACATCAGACATTGTGGCGAGAATATGAGCATCTGCAATCTACTTTCGACAACTTTGCGATGCAGCACATCCGCGACCAGGATGATATTTATCCGGTGTTCCGTGAACTGTTTCATAAACAAAATGCAACAGCTAAAGACTAAAACTATCAGCCAGGTCATTATCGCCTGGCTGATTTTTAGCTTACTGTAAATTATCTCATTTATTACATACATTAGCTTACAATCGCTTTAAATATGACAGCATAACCTTTACATAATTTAGTTCCAGAAAACAATCATTCGGAAAAATGATTCAGTCAACACGTATTTCCATGGGGTTATTCTTTAAATATTTTTTATCGTTAACGAAAATTGATCCTGGTCAAAACTATATATCTCTGCCATCAATAAAATCCAGCACTCACATTGCTCTCCTTTTTATGGTTTCTATGGGTACACAAAAATTAAAAGCTCAAAGCTTTTTTATTTTCAGTTTATTGCTGACGTTAATTTTATTTTGCATCACCACATTATATAACGAAAACACAAATGTAAAACTCATCCCACAGATGAATTACCTGATGGTTGTTGTGGCTTTGTTTTTCCTTAACGCCGTCATTTTTCTTTTCATGTTAATGAAATATTTCACTAACAAACAAATTTTACCAACACTCATTTTAAGCCTTGCATTTTTAAGTGGCCTTATCTATTTAGTTGAAACCATTGTAATTATCCATAAACCAATTAACGGCAGTACACTGATCCAGACAAAGTCGAATGATGTTTCTATTTTCTATATTTTCCGCCAACTCAGTTTTATTTGTTTAACCTCGCTGGCACTCTTTTGTTATGGAAAAGACAACATCCTTGACAACAATAAGAAAAAAACGGGAATCCTGTTGCTGGCGCTGATTCCTTTTTTAGTTTTTCCCCTTCTGGCACACAATCTGAGCAGTTATAACGCTGACTATTCTTTGTATGTCGTCGACTACTGTCCGGACAACCATACTGCGACCTGGGGAATCAACTATACAAAAATATTGGTTTGTCTGTGGGCATTTTTACTGTTCTTTATTATCATGCGTACACGATTAGCCAGCGAACTATGGCCGTTAATAGCATTATTATGTCTGGCATCGCTATGCTGCAACTTACTTCTACTGACTCTGGATGAGTATAATTACACCATCTGGTATATCAGTCGCGGGATTGAAGTTTCCAGTAAACTGTTTGTTGTGTCTTTTCTGATTTATAACATTTTTCAGGAACTGCAACTCTCCAGCAAACTGGCAGTTCATGATGTGCTGACCAATATTTATAATCGGCGCTACTTTTTCAACAGCGTAGAGTCATTATTGTCGCGACCTGTTGTTAAGGACTTCTGTGTCATGCTGGTTGATATTAATCAGTTCAAACGCATCAATGCCCAATGGGGACATCGTGTGGGTGATAAAGTGCTGGTTTCAATTGTCGATATTATCCAGCAAAGCATCCGCCCTGATGATATTTTAGCGCGACTGGAGGGTGAGGTGTTTGGCTTGCTATTTACCGAACTCAATAGTGCCCAGGCAAAAATCATTGCGGAACGTATGCGTAAAAATGTCGAACTCCTGACCGGCTTTAGTAACAGATATGATGTTCCTGAACAAATGACCATCAGTATTGGCACGGTTTTTTCAACGGGTGACACGCGTAATATCTCGCTTGTCATGACGGAAGCAGATAAAGCCTTACGCGAAGCGAAAAGCGAGGGGGGCAACAAAGTGATTATTCATCATATTTAAGTGCAAAAATATTCAGAGCCATGCTTTTTGCGTGGCTTTTGCATACAATTTATTACTATTACCCCTAAATTTCCCCTCCCCTGCGGCGCAGAGATGAGTATAATTAGCGCCCCTGTGCCAGGCCGCAATCGAACTTTATCTGGTTTTCTCGTTTCACTAACCGAAGGAGTGCCATTTATCATGAAATTGCACCATAGAATGCTCCGGCATTTTATCGCCGCAAGTGTCATTGTGCTGACATCTTCCTTCCTTATTTTTGAACTTGTCGCCAGCGACAGAGCAATGAGTGCCTATCTGCGCTATATCGTGCAGAAAGCAGACTCCTCCTTTCTTTATGATAAGTATCAGAATCAGAGTATTGCCGCGCATGTGATGCGCGCTCTCGCTGCTGAGCAGTCGGAAGTGTCGCCAGAACAGCGGCGCGCCATCTGCGAGGCTTTTGAGTCTGCCAATAATACCCATGGCTTAAACCTGACTGCCCATAAATACCCGGGCTTACGCGGCACACTACAAACCGCATCCACTGACTGCGACACAATTGTGGAAGCTGCAGCACTATTACCCGCTTTTGATCAGGCAGTGGAAGGCAACCGCCACCAGGATGATTACGGTTCAGGTCTTGGGATGGCCGAAGAGAAATTTCACTATTATCTCGATCTCAATGACCGCTATGTCTATTTTTATGAGCCGGTTAATGTTGAATACTTTGCGATGAATAACTGGTCCTTCCTGCAGTCAGGAAGTATTGGTATCGATCGCAAAGATATTGAAAAGGTATTTACCGGGCGTACCGTATTGTCGAGCATTTACCAGGATCAGCGTACTAAACAGAACGTGATGAGTTTGCTGACGCCGGTGTATGTTGCAGGGCAGCTAAAAGGGATTGTGCTGCTGGATATTAACAAAAACAATTTGCGGAATATCTTTTACACTCATGACCGCCCTCTCCTCTGGCGTTTTCTCAATGTCACGCTAACCGATACCGATTCGGGGCGCGACATTATCATCAACCAGAGCGAAGATAATCTGTTCCAGTATGTCAGTTACGTCCATGACTTACCGGGCGGCATTCGTGTCTCGTTATCCATTGATATTCTTTACTTTATCACGTCTTCGTGGAAAAGCGTTCTGTTCTGGATTTTGACTGCGTTAATTTTGCTGAATATGGTCCGGATGCACTTCCGTTTATACCAAAATGTGTCGCGAGAAAATATTAGTGATGCGATGACTGGACTGTATAATCGCAAAATTTTAACCCCTGAACTGGAACAGCGGTTGCAGAAACTGGTGCAATCCGGTTCTTCGGTGATGTTTATTGCAATTGACATGGACAAGTTAAAGCTAATAAATGACACCCTCGGTCATCAGGAAGGGGATTTAGCGATTACGTTGTTAGCTCAGGCGATTAAACAATCGATTCGTAAAAGTGATTATGCCATCCGACTCGGTGGCGATGAATTCTGCATCATTCTTGTCGATTCGACGCCGCAAATTGCAGCACAACTGCCTGAACGTATCGAAAAACGTCTGCAACATATCGCGCCGCAGAAAGAAATCGGCTTCTCTTCCGGTATTTACGCGATGAAAGAAAACGATACGTTACATGATGCGTATAAAGCTTCCGATGAGCGTTTATATGTCAATAAGCAGAACAAAAACAGCCGTTCATGATAACCTTCTGTGGTTGTTTGCTTGTAATCTCAGGAGCGTGAAATGACTGAAATGGCTAAAGGAAGCGTGACGCATCAGCGGTTAATCGCTTTATTATCACAAGAAGGTGCTAACTTCCGCGTCGTTACCCATGAAGCGGTAGGTAAATGTGAAGCGGTGTCAGAAATTCGTGGCACCGCTTTAGGCCAGGGAGCTAAGGCACTGGTATGTAAAGTCAAAGGCAATGGCGTAAATCAACATGTTCTGGCGATCCTCGCTGCCGATCAACAGGCCGATCTGAGCCAACTTGCCAGCCATATAGGCGGATTACGCGCTTCGTTGGCCAGCCCGGCGGAAGTCGATGAACTCACAGGCTGTGTCTTCGGCGCGATCCCCCCTTTCAGCTTCCATCCAAAACTCAAACTGGTTGCCGACCCTCTACTCTTCGAACGATTTGATGAAATCGCCTTCAATGCAGGGATGCTGGATAAATCCGTTATTTTGAAAACCACGGATTATTTGCGCATTGCGCAACCAGAACTGCTCAATTTCCGCCGCACTGCGTAACTAGCCTGTCCGTTCAATAAGCAGAACGGACAAAACCAGCACAACAGCAATGGCAAAAAACGATGACGTGATAATCAGTGTCTCGACGAACATTTGATCGTTCATAGCATGCCCCCGGGAGATAGCTGTTTTCACGTTATTGTTAGCGTGCACAAATGGCAGTTTGATGACAGTTCGCCTGATTTTTTATGCAAAAAACGTAAAGATTTTCTACTTCCTTCCTGCAGCAAGCGTAAAGTAAGCAGGCTTATTATTTTTTGGCAAGGAAACCACGATGTTTGATGTCACTTTGCTGATCCTGCTCGGGTTAGCTGCGCTGGGCTTTATCAGTCATAACACCACTGTCGCCGTTTCAATTCTGGTGTTGATCATTGTCCGCGTCACACCGTTAAGCACCTTTTTCCCGTGGATTGAAAAACAGGGGCTAAGTATCGGGATAATCATTCTGACGATTGGCGTTATGGCCCCCATCGCCAGCGGGACG